>NZ_JBFUBG010000007.1:0-119297 GCF_056405875.1 Rhizobium sp. P1_E6
GATCGGTGTCGCTGGTCACGAACATGCCGCCTTCGCCCGTCGTCAGCGTCTTTGTGCCGTGGAAGGAGAAGGTGCCGAAAATGCCCATGGAGCCGGCGCGACGGCCGTGCCAGACGGAACCGATCGCCTCGGCTGCGTCTTCGATGACGGGGATGCCGGTGCGGCGGCTGATGTCGAGCAACGCGTCCATGTCGCAGAGATTGCCATAGATATGGGTGGCGATGATGGCGCGCGTGCGCGGCGTAATCTGGCGCTCGACCTCCGCGGGGTCGATGCACCAGGTATCGGGCAGCACGTCGACGAAAACGGGCTCAGCGCCCAGATGCTTGATCGGCGCAACGGTTGCGATCCAGTTCGTGTCGGCGAGGATCACCTCATCGCCGGCGCCGATGCCGAGCGCGGCAAGCCCCATATGCATCGCGCCGGTGCAGCTCGACGTCGCAATCGCGTGGCTGGTGCCGAGATAGGCAGCAAATTCCTTCTCGAAGCGGATGATATAGTCGTAGCAGCGGGCACCCCAGCCGTTCGCCGCAGCATCGGCTGCATAGCTCGTCTCAAGCTCGGTGATGGACGGTTTGGTGTAGAATATCCTGTTTGTCATGCCTTAATTCTTTTGTGATGGGGCTGAGACTCACGCAATCGGGGCACATTGAACTCTGTAAAAACTAGGGGGTGAAACTGGCGCGAGGCTTTGCAGCGTCGGACGCAACTTCAGGCATCAGACGAGCACGTGCTGCGTCAGGTCGGTTTCGATGAAGATGAGGTTCGGCTTGTAGCCGAGCTTCAGGAAGTTCTCGCGCCTCGGCATGTCGGCGGCAAAGATCGCCGTCTTCTCCAGAAGCGCCGGATCATGCGTCTGCGGGTCGGCGACGATCTCGATCTCGGGCAACAAACCGATGTCACGCAGCATTTCGCCGATCGATTTCGGATCGGCCATGCCGCTGAGGATGAGCCTGTTGATGCCGGCGGTCGAGTTGACCTGATAGGCGAGCGTCTGGATCGCCACCGCCATCGGGAAGTTGTGACGAAGCTGGGCCACTTCCGGATGCTCGCCGAGCCCGCCGAGCRCCATGCGGGTATAGAGCTCGTAGGCCTTGATGAAGTCCTTGCGAGCCACCCAGAAACGGACGGCAACCGACATGCGGTTCAGCGTGAAGATCTTGCACATCTCGTCATAGATGGCGCGCGCCTCGCGGCTGGTATTCAGCTTGCCACGCTTGGCGGCGATATAGAGGAAATATTCGAGGCCACCGCGATACTTGTCCCAGGCGGTCATCACGTCGTCATTGCCGGCCTGCTGGCGCGTCGGCGCGATCTTGGAAACCGTCACCGAGCGATAGAAGGGCTCTTTAAGAAATGTGACAGCACCCTGATCGACGAAATGCGCCAGATAGGCGAAGGCCCAGAAGCAGAAATCGCGCGGCACCCAGGCGGAGCGCAGGGCGGACGAGCGGTAAATGCCGATCTCGGGGAAGATGTGCCCGTTGTAGATGAACTGGAAGAGTTCCACGAAATTCTGCCGTGCGAACTTCGTGTTCTCGGCGATCTCGTAGAACTTCGAGACGTCCTTGTCCTGCACTTCGTCGTAGAAATACCAGGGTGCGTGGCAGGCGACGACATCGGGATTGGCGTCCAGATAGGCCATTGCTGCCTCGACGCCGGCAGGCACCAGAAAATCGTCATCGGCAAGGTAGATCGAATATTCGCCGACCGCGTGATGGAAGGCGCAGGCAAGATTCGGTCCCGAGCCGCCGTTGACGGCGCGGCGGTGATAATGGATCGGCAGTCCCTTGGCGATGAACTCCTCGACAACCTGGGTCGTGTTGTCCGTCGAAGCATTGTCGGAAATGACGATCTCGTAGGGGAAGCTGAACTTGTAGCTCTCGCAATGCTCCAACGCGTTTCTGAGATAAGGTTCGCGATTGTAGGTCGGAATGCAGATGCTGAGTTTGATGCCGCTCAAAGGCTCGTCTCCTGGCTGTAGCTTTCAAGCGCGGCGTCGCGCTCGCTGATGACGCTCGGCATAAATGGCCAGGCGATGGAAAAGGCGGGATCGTCCCAGCGGACGCCGCGCGCAAGCTCCGGCACGTAGACTTCCGACATCTGGTAGAAGAGCTCGCAGTCGTCTTCGAGCGTCAGGAAGCCGTGTGCACATCCGGCGGGTATGTAGAAGGCATTGTGGCTGGCCGCATCGAGCTCAACGGCGGCCCATTTCAGATAAGTCGGCGAATCTCGCCTCAGATCGAGCGCCACGTCGAACACCTTGCCGCGCGTGGCGCGCACCAGCTTGATCTCCGGCCGTGGCTCGGCCTGGTAGTGCATGCCACGCAAGGTACCGCGCTTGTGGTTCTGCGACACGTTGCACTGCGGATAAACAGGCACGAGACCGTGGTCGGCAAAGCTCTTGGCGTCGAAAGTCCGCGCAAACAGTCCGCGGTCGTCGGAACGCGCGTCGACCTCTACGACAAAAGCACCCGAAACCGCGGTCGGAACGAATTTCATCCGATCACCGTCAGTTCCGGCACGGCGACGGCGAAGCGTCCGCCCCAGCCCCCGACCCTGCTGTTGGCCGCCACGACTTCGTTCTTGATGTTCCATGGCAGGATCAGAATGTAGTCCGGCCGCGTCTCGTCCATCTTTTCCGGCGCGTAGATCGGCAGCTTGCTGCCCGGCAGGAAGTGGCCCTGCTTGTGCGGATTGCGGTCGACCACGTAGTCGATGAGGTCGGTGCCGACGCCGCAGAAATTCAGAAGCGTATTGCCCTTGGCGGCGGCGCCATAGGCAGCGACCTTCTTGCCGTCGCGCTTCGCTTCCGCGAGGAAGGCGAGCAACCCGTCCTTGATCGGTGCCACGCGGCTCTGGAACGCCTCGTAGGTTTCGACCTCGTCGAAGCCCGCAGCCGCCTCGTCGGCGCGCACCTTGGCGACGCCGGGKCCGGTCGGATGAGCAGTAGAGGCCGTCCTGCAGGCAAGCACGCGCAGGCTGCCGCCATGTGTCGGCAGTTCTTCCACGTCGAACACTTTCAGGCCGTGCGCCGCGAAGACCTTTTCGACTGCCAGCAGCGACAGGTAATAGAAATGCTCGTGGTAGACCGTGTCGAACTGGATATTTTCGATCAGCCGCAGCAGATGCGGGAATTCGACGCTGACGACGCCATCGTGCTTCAGCACGCCTGAGAGCCCGCCGACGAAGTCGTTGATGTCCGGGACGTGGGCCAGCACGTTGTTGCCGATGACGATGTCGGCGGCCAGGCCGCGGGAGACGAGATCGGCCGCCGTTTCCTTGCCGAAGAAGCGCGCTTCCGTGGGCACGCCGATCTGCCGAGCCACTTCGGCCACGTTTTCGGCCGGCTCGATGCCGAGCACCGGCACGCCGGCCTCGACGAAATGCTTCAGCAGATAGCCGTCATTGCTCGCTACCTCGATAACCTGGGACTTCTCGCCGAGGCCGAAGCGCTTGCGGGCCATGATGGTGAACTGGCGGGCGTGCTCCACCCAGCTGTCGCTGTAGGAGGAGAAATAGGCGTAGTGACTGAAAATGTCTTCAGGCGGCACGAAGGCGTCGGCCTGCACCAGCCAGCAATCGGAGCAGACGAAGGCGCGCAGCGGATAGGACGGCTCCGGCTGCTTGAGCTGCTCTTCCGTCAGATAGGCGTTGGCGAGTGGCGTCGAGCCGAGATCGACGAAACGGTGCTGCAAGGGAGCGCCGCAGAACCGGCAATTATGCGCTGTCATGATATTGCTTCCTCATAGGCCGCGATCTGGCCGAGCGAGAAGGCGCGCATGTCGGCCCCTTCGCGGTTGGCCTTGTACCAGGCGGCGGTCCAGTCGATTGTCTGCTGAAGGCTCRGGCGCGGGCGCCAGCCGATGGCGGAAAATGCCAGGTCCGAGCTCAACGTGAGGGCAGGCGCCTCCGGCAGATGCGTTCCGGGTGCCTGCGCCCAGACGTCGTTGACACCATGGGCGAGGCCAAGTGCATCGGCGAGTTCACAGACGGTTGCGAAACTCTGCGGATCGGGGCCGAAATTGAGCGCCTCGGGCAGCTCCTTTTCATCCGAAAGCGTCAGCTCTTCGGCGAAGGCGAGATAACCGCCAAGCGGTTCCAGCACATGCTGCCAGGGACGGATGGCCTCGGGATACCGAAGCAGGATCGGCTGGTTGCTTTCAAAAGCGCGGATGAAATCCGGGATCAACCGATCTTTGGACCAGTCGCCGCCGCCAATGACATTGCCGGCGCGCACGGTAGCAACGCTGATGTCGCGCCCCTTGAAGAAGCTGTCGCGGTAACTCTGGACGACGAGTTCGGTGCAGGCCTTGGAATTGGAGTAGGGGTCCTTGCCGCCGAGCGTATCGCTTTCGATAAAGGGAATGCCGCTGCCATTGTTGGCATAGACCTTGTCGGAGGTGACGACGAGAACCGTCCTGACGGAGGCAGTCTCGCGGACCGCGTCAAGGACGTTTGCTGTTCCCATCACATTGGTTGCGAAGGTCTCGCCCGGATTTTCATAGGAGCGCCGGACCAGCGCCTGTGCTGCCATGTGGATGACGATTTCGGGCTCGAAATCGACGAGGCGCTGCTTGAACGCCGTTGCGTCGCGGATGTCGGCGATGTGGTGGCCTTGCCCGTTCCAGGGCGAAAGCCGCGCATAGAGAGAGGGACTGGTCTCGGGTTCGAGCGAGACCGCCGCCACTTCCGCGCCGAGCTTTTCCAGCCACAGCGAAAGCCAGGATCCTTTGAACCCTGTATGTCCCGTCAGGAACACACGCCTGCCATTCCAGAAGTCCGTCAGGCCCATATCTTCCACGGCGCCTTTCCGGAGCTCCAGAGCTCTTCGAGCTGATTGCGTTCGCGCAACGTATCCATCGGCTGCCAGAAGCCGTCGTGACGGAAGGCCGCCAGTTGCTTGTTGGATGTCAGCCACTGCAACGGACCGGCTTCCCAGATCGTATCGTCGCCTTCGATAAGGTCGATGACCGAAGGATCCAGCACGAAGAAGCCGCCGTTGATACGCTGACCGTCGCCCTTCGGCTTTTCGATGAAGGCGGTCACGACATCATTCTCGATATTCGTCGCCCCGAAGCGGCCCGGGGGCGTTACCGCGCACATCGTTGCCTTCAGCCCATGGCTGCGGTGGAAGGCGATCTCCGAACTGATGTCGATATCGGCAACGCCGTCGCCATAGGTCAGGCAAAAGGGCTCGTCCGGATCCAGATGATCCCGGATACGCCGGATACGGCCGCCCGTCATGGAGTTCATGCCGGTATCGACAATGGTCACCTTCCAGCTGGGCTTCGAGCCCTTGTGGTATTCGATCGCGTTGGTGGCGAGGTCGACGGTGATGTCGCTGTGATGCAGGAACAGGTTTACGAAATATTCCTTGAGCATATAGCCCTTGTAGCCGGCGCAGATGATGAAATCATTCAGGCCGTGATGGGCGTAGATGTTCATGATGTGCCAGAGGATCGGTTTTTCGCCGATTTCGACCAGAGGCTTAGGCCGCACACTGGTCTCTTCGGCGAGGCGCGAACCCAGACCACCTGCCAGAATTACGACTTTCATCCCAAGCGAACTMCAAAGTGTCTGATAATATTCATTGCGGCCGGCGTGCGCCTGGCGAACATGTCCGGCATGCGGGCAACGATCTCCACGGAGCGTAACGGCAGTATCTTCATCGTGATGCCGGTATCCGATTTCGTTCTTGTGCGAGGCTTGCCTTAGCCAGCGCGAAAATGGCCAACAGCCGAGCGGTTTCTGCCGCTCGGCTGCATAATTTGCCGGTAGTCTCTTGGAATTATTTGCTGTTTCGCAACGCCATACGTCGGCGCGGCGGGACTATGATTTTTGAGGGGTGAGAAAAGCGTCTGAAGGGAGCGAGGCGCTCAAAGAATCCGATCGATCTTATGCTGAATATGCAGATTGGGCATCAAGCCAGCCGTATGCGCGGCACGATAAGCGTTGCGCGCAGCATCGAAGGTCACGCCCCACATGATGGCGCTGAGCAGAAAAGTGATGATGTAGACCTGGATCCGCATACACGCATCGAAATGCGGCATATTGGCATTTATGTGGCGATGCTACTGTGCAAATTCGAATATGCCGGTGAATAAAAAGTGCGAAAAATAAGTGCGCTCGCTGTCGCAATGTTGAGTTGGGCCAAAGGCTGCGACAACCATGGGCCTTGGTGAGAAAAACGAGCGAACGCGCGACAACGGCAGCGCAACTGCCGCGGAGCTTTCAGCATCAATCTACGGTTTCCGCAAACGGAATCCCGATGACGTTGGGTTGGCCGCCATTCCGAATACAATGATGAAACTTAACACACGCTGCGGTGAGCGAGATAACAGGGAGAACCTGTATCTGTTTGATCTCGTTGGAGATCAATGGGAATGGTGCCCAGAAGAGGACTCGAACCTCCACACCCTTTCGGGTACCAGCACCTGAAGCTGGCGCGTCTACCAATTCCGCCATCTGGGCGACGGAGAGCCATGTACGGGGGTGGCTCTTTGCTGTCAACAGGGTTTTTGAAGTTTTCCTGACAGTCTGTGAAAAAGCTTCATGAAGCCGTTGTCGCACCCGGCGGGTCAGTGGATGGCACGGCCTGCTATTCGCACTATATTAGGGGATATCCGCAAAGGAATGCACCATGTTCGACCTTCGCCACGCTTTTCTCGCAGGCCTGCTTATGGCGGTGCCGCTGGCTGAGGCCAACGCCGCTTCGCCGTCGCTTGGGCCTATCAATACACAATCGACGATTTGTGATTATCGCGGTTGCTTCGGCTTCGGTCCGCAGCAGTGGCATCGCCCGGCCTATGTCCAGCCGAATTACCGCCCGCCGAATGCTGCCGGTCCGAAATATTATCAGCCGCCCGGCACTTTGCCGCCACGGTTGACCTATGACCCGCCACCGGTGCAACGGGTGCAGCCTTCGGCGAAAGACAGCAGTCGCCATGTGGAATGGTGCCGGAACGAATACCGGTCCTACAATCCGCGCACGGATCGCTTCGTGACGTACGAAGGTATCTACAAAACCTGCCGCTCGCCCTATCGCTGAGCCTCAGCTCTCCAGCGAAGCCCGGTCTGTGTGGCTGAGATCGCGATCGGGCTCGATAATGTCGCGCACCCGCTGCTTGAGTTCCTTCGGGCCCGGAAAGCCGCCATCACGTTTGCGCTCCCAGGTCAGATCGCCATTGACTCGGATTTCGAAATTGCCACCGGTGCCGGGAATGAGCGCTACCTCGCCAAGACTGTCCGTAAAAGTCTGCAGCAGCTCCTGCGCCATCCAGCCGGCGCGCAGCAGCCAGTTGCATTGGGTGCAGTAGAGGATGGTCACGCGGGCTTTCTCGGTCATGGGAGGCTCCTTTTATTCAAGGGATCTAGAGGCTCGTAAGGGGCCTCGCAATCCGTCTGCTATCAAATCGCCGGGCGGAAAGATCGGATTCAGTCTTTTTTGATAATTTTCTATTAGTCATGCTGGATTGGTGTTCTCACGGAATAGCTGAGGCACCCCCCAGTTGTTGTTTTGCGTAACGGTGCTCATGCGTTCCACGGCTGTCCCAGCAATCCTTCTTGCCTGCCTCGCTCTGGCTGGCTGCTCGTCGGCTTCCGGTCCGGAAAGTCTCGTCGCCGGCGTCACGCCGAAGCCTTCGAAGGAAATGACCTCCTCCGTCACGCCGCCGCCGGCTCACGTACCGCAGGCCACGGTCGCAGCGGTCGAACCGGACGAGGCCACCCCGCAGGAAAGCCTTGCCTGGGATGCGTCGGCGCCGGAATCGCGTGCCTTTTCGGCGGTGACGCCTTCAGCTCTTTCGCAGCCTGGAATGCCTGTCCCCGTTGAGCGCCCGGTCGAATTCGCGATGGCGGCAGCTCCTGCGATCCAGCAGCCGACCCGCGGCCGCTCGCGCGTCTATGGCTACGGTTTCCGCGATRCCAAGCCGATCAATTTCGGCAAGATCTCGCCACGCAAGCTCGCCGTCCACGGCGTCGACGTCTCACGCTGGCAGGGAGATATTGACTGGGAAACGCTGCGGACCCGCGGCGCGAACTTCGCCTTCATCAAAGCGACCGATGGCGGCGACCACCTGGACCCGATGTTCAAGACTAATTGGCGGCGAGCCAAGGAAGCCGGCATCAAGCGCGGCGCCTATCACTTCTTCTATTGGTGCCGCACAGCCGGCGAGCAGGCCGACTGGTTCATCCGCAACGTCCCGCGTGATCCGGATGCATTGCCGCCGGTCATTGATGTGGAATGGAACGGCGAATCGAGCTGCAAGGTGAAGCTTTCCCGCGCCCGCGTGCTGGAAAAGATGCAGGTCTTCATGGAGAAGATCGAGCGCCACTACGGCAAGCGTCCCATTATTTATACCGCCCCGGATTTCTACGAGGACAATCTCGAAGGCGCCTTCCAGAACTATCACTTCTGGCTGCGTGCGGTCGCGGAACATCCTTCGAAGGTCTATCCGAACCGCAAATGGCTCTTCTGGCAATATTCCGGCTCCGGCCTCTCGCACGGCGTCGAAGGCCGTATCGACCTCAATGTCTTCCGGGGCAGCGAGGATGAATGGCACCGCTGGGTGGCCGGGCTTTGAAACCTGCCGCTGGGCTGAATTTATCAGCCCAGCAAGGTTTTCGGCATCGATCGCAAAGATCAGAGCCGTGCCTCCAAAACAAGGTTGAACGGTGTAGCCATTGCCCGACGGAACCGTGTGAACCCTGCTTTGCGAAAAATCTCGGCCAGTCGTTTTTCGCCTGCCTGTGCGCCAAGCACCGTATGGCCGCCATCCGAGATCGCATGGGCACAGCAGATCGTCGTCGAGGCGGCATAATACATGCGCGCGACCGGCGAGATATTATCGCCGACGCCGTCTTTCGCAAAGTGCTCGACCAGCATCACTGTCCCATTGGCCGCAATGGTTCTGGCTGCRTGATCAGCGACAGCCAGCGGATTGCCCATGTCGTGCAGGCAGTCGAAGAGGCAGATGAGATCATAGCCGGAGTCCGGATAGGCATCCGCTCGCGCCGTCTCGAATACGACATTCTCTGTCCCACCCACCTTCGCTACGACCTGTCGAGCTTCGTCCAGCGATTCCGCGTGCGAATCGAATCCACGGAAATGTGAGGCCGGAAAGGCCGCCGCCATCAGGGCCGTTGAATGTCCGTGGCCGCAGCCGACATCGGCGACCAGCGCGCCGGCCTTCAGCTTTTCGACCACGCCATCGAGCGCCGGCAGCCATTCGGAGATGAGGCTTGCCTTGTAGGCATTGCGGTAAAGCGAGGCGACACCGCAATAGAGCCGTCCGTCATGGTCGCCCCAGGGAATGCCGGCCCCCGTGCGAAAGGCTTCGAGCGCCTTGTCCTCATCCGCCCACATCGAAGCCGGGATCGCCCAGGCTGCCGCCATGAAGACCGGGCTGTCGTCCTGCGCTAGCACCATTGCGTTTTCCGCCGGCAATTCGTAGCTGTGGCCGGCGACATCGTAGATCACATAGCCACCGGCAACCTGCGAACCCAGCCATTCGCGGATATAGCGTTCCGCGCATCCGGTGCGGGCGGCAAGCTGATGCGAGCTGACCGGACCCGCTTCCGCCATCGCCTTATAAAGGCCGAGCCGGTGCCCGATACTGACCATCACCCCGCCATAGCCGGCAGAGAGATCGCCGATTGCCCGTGAAACGATGAGGTCGAGCTTGGCCGCATCGATTGTCCTGCTTCTTATCTGGTCCATTGTCTTCTCCTGTCGAAACATTCGGAATGCGAATTGAATGACAGGTGGTGGAGCCGAGCGGCAGAGCGGTATGGACCAGAAGCGGGCCATTTGCGCCAATCCTTGCGGCGGTGTAGGCAATAGGGACAAGTGACGGAGCCGCTTTCTTCCGGGGGATGAGATGCAATCCGGTGTCGATCCTGCAGCATCCGAACCGCTTCATGTCAGCCTCGTGGCCATTCCCGAGGCGGTCGTCTCGACGCTGAGTGGCATCTTCGATGTCATGAATGCCTTCGCAGTCTTGCCGGCAGCAGGCGAAATCATCCCCCGCGGTCCGCCCTTCAGAGTCGAAATCGTCGGCGTGTCCGCAGCGCCGCTCGAGCTTGCCAGCCGCGTGCCCATCACCGTTCAGCGCAGCATTTCATCGCTTGAGCATACGGACATCATCATCGTTCCCTCTATATTGCTGCCATCGGATGGCTGGGAGAAAGGTCGCCATGCGGAACTTGTCGAATGGGTCCGCGCCATGCATGCGCACGGTGCGCTCATCTGCTCGGCCTGCTCAGGGCTCTTTCTGCTCGCCGAAACCGGGCTCTTCGATGGAATGGATGCGACCGTACATCTCGGTTATGCCGATGCCTTCCGGGCCAGTTTTCCGCAGGTGCCTGTCCATCCCGAGCGCGTGCTTGTGGTTTGCGGCAGGCGGGAGGAATTGATCAGCTCCGGCGCCTCGATGACCTGGCATGATCTGGTACTCTACCTGATCGCCCGCCATGCCGGCGCTTCGGCAGCGCAGGCGATCGCTCGCTTCTTTGCGCTGCAATGGCATCAGGATGGGCTTGCCCCCTACATCGTCTTCGAAGGGCGCAGGGATCACGGCGATATTGCCATCCGGCTGGCACAGGAATGGGTTTCAAGCCATTTCTCGGTCGCCAATCCCATCGAGGAGATGTTTCGCCACGCTGGCCTGACAGAGCGAACGTTCAAGCGCCGTTTTACCCATGCGACCGGCATCAGCCCAATCGCCTATGTGCAGAGGTTGCGCGTGGAGGACGCAAAGCGGCGACTGGAGCGCACGGATGCTCCGGTCGATGAGATAAGCTGGCAGGTCGGCTATGAGGAGCCCGCCTTCTTCCGCCGGCTCTTCAGGCGCATGACAGGACTAAGCCCCGGCGTCTATCGCCGCCGGTTCCGTGTCCCCGATTATGCTCGGCCGGTAAAAAGCTGAGGCGCTTACTCGTCGCCCATCTTCAGCGCTGCAATAAACGCTTCCTGCGGAATCTCCACCTTGCCGAACTGGCGCATGCGCTTCTTGCCGGCCTTCTGCTTGTCGAGCAGCTTGCGCTTGCGGGTGGCGTCGCCACCGTAGCATTTCGCGGTCACGTCCTTGCGCAGGGCCGAGATCGTCTCGCGGGCAATCACGTTGCCGCCGATCGCGGCCTGGATCGGAATCTTGAACATGTGCTTCGGGATCAGCTCCTTGAGCTTCTCGCACATGTCGCGGCCGCGTTTTTCGGCGGCTGTCCGGTGCACCATCATCGACAGCGCGTCGACCGGCTCGCCGTTGACGAGGATCGACATCTTCACGAGGTTGCCCTCGCGGTGTTCGGTGAGTGTGTAGTCGAAGGAGGCATAACCCTTGGAGATCGACTTCAGCCGGTCGTAAAAGTCGAAGACGACTTCATTGAGCGGCAGGTCGTAGGTCAGCATCGCGCGCGTGCCGACATAGGTGAGTTCGACCTGGATGCCGCGCCGGTCCTGGCAAAGCTTCAGGATGCCGCCGAGGTAATCGTCCGGCGTCAGGATCGTCGCGCGGATCCACGGCTCGTGGATTTCCGAGATCTTGACGACATCGGGCATGTCGGCGGGGTTGTGCATCTCGCGCTCCGTGCCGTCTGTCATGTACATCTTGTAGACGACGGATGGTGCGGTTGCGATGAGGTCGAGGTCGAACTCGCGTTCCAGCCGTTCCTGGATGATTTCGAGATGCAGAAGGCCAAGGAAGCCGCAGCGGAAACCGAAGCCGAGAGCAGCCGACGATTCCATTTCGAAGGAGAAGGACGCGTCGTTGAGGCGAAGCTTGCCCATGGCGGCGCGCAGATCCTCGAAATCGGCCGCATCGACCGGGAAGAGACCGCAGAACACCACTGGCTGCGCCGGCTTGAAGCCCGGCAGCGCTTCGGCCGTTGGCCGCTTGTCCTCGGTGATTGTATCGCCGACGCGGGTATCGGCCACTTCCTTGATCGAAGCGGTAATGAAGCCGATCTCACCGGGGCCAAGGCTGTCGACATTGACCATCTTCGGTGTGAGCACGCCGACGCGCTCCACCTGGTATTTCGCATCCGTGCCCATCATCCGCACCGTCTGACCCTTGGTCAGCACGCCGTCGATGACGCGCACCAGAACCATGACGCCGAGATAGGTGTCGTACCAGCTGTCAACGAGCAACGCCTTCAGTGGCGCCTTCTCGCCGCCGGGGCTTTTCGGCGCCGGCAGCTTATGCACGATTGCTTCGAGCACGTCGGGAATGCCGAGACCGGTCTTTGCCGAAATCAGCACGGCCTCCGAGGCGTCGATGCCGATCACTTCCTCGATCTGTTCCTTGATGCGGTCGGGTTCGGCGGCCGGCAGGTCGATCTTGTTGAGGACGGTGACGATCTCATGGTTGTTGTCGATCGCCTGGTAGACGTTGGCGAGCGTCTGCGCCTCGACGCCCTGCGAGGCGTCGACGACAAGCAGCGAACCCTCGCAGGCCGACAGCGAACGGGAGACTTCATAGGCGAAGTCGACGTGGCCGGGCGTGTCGATGAGGTTGAGAATGTATTTCTCGCCGTTGTTCGCTTGATAGTGCAGGCGCACGGTCTGGGCCTTGATGGTGATGCCGCGCTCGCGCTCGATATCCATATTGTCGAGCACCTGCTCGGACATTTCGCGCTCGGCGAGGCCACCTGTCGTCTGGATCAGGCGGTCGGCCAGCGTCGATTTGCCGTGGTCGATGTGGGCCACGATCGAGAAGTTGCGGATATGGGATAGCGGAGTCGTCGGATTGGTGCTCATGCGCGCCATATAGCAGCGCGCACATCGCCCGCAAAGCGGTAATTATCCTGCAGTTTACCCTATTTTGCAGCCTGTGGAACTTGGTTCAGACCGGCCACGTCTCCAGCCGCCAGGCCGAATCCCAGAACATCCATTCATATTGCGAGGCGCGCACGAAGGCGTCCATCATCTGCTGGCGCTCTGCCAGCGAGGCAGCACGGGCGGCGATATCAGTCAAAGCGATGACTTCGCGGGCTCCGGCTGCGAACTGCGGATCGCCGTAGGTGTTGATCCATGCCTGGAAGACATTCCCTTCGATCGCCGGCTTGCTCTTGATGTCTTCGCCGACATGCCAGTAGATCCAGAAGCAGGGCAGGATCGCCGAAAGCGCCACCGCATAGGAACTGTGGTAGGCCGTCGCCAGCAGGAAATTCGTATAGGCGAAGCAGGCAGGCGAGGGCTCGGCCGCCGTCACGTCGGCGCTGGAAATACCGAATTGGCTGAGAAAACCGGCATGCAGTCCCTGCTCGACGGTGATCGCCTTCTGCGCCGAACCGAGGAAGCGCAGCACCTGTGCATTATCGGGCGCCTTGGCGGCGACGATCGCAAGGCACCGGGCATAGTGCTTTAGGTAGATCGCGTCCTGCAGGATATAGTGGCGGAAAACCTCCGGCGGCAGTGTGCCGTCGGAAAGACGTTGCAGCAGCGGCAATCTCTCGATCTCGGCCATGATTGGCTTGATCCGGTCCCAGGCGGCAGCCGTGAAGCTTTCCCCGGTCTCAGTGCCTTGCGTGATGCCGTCCATGCTGGTCTCCGCTCTTGAATGCCGCTGCCATATATCGACGGCGTTACGGTGAAAGCAAGGCCGCACACGAGCACTTGATTCCATCATCGGATCCTGTATTTCTCTTATAGTAGAATTTCGGACCGTAGAAATGGAACAGGAACTGGAACAGGCGATCGGCATCCGTATCCGCACACTGCGGATGGAGAAGGGGCTGACGCTGGATGACCTCGCCACCGCTTCCGGCGTCAGCCGTGCGATGATCTCCCGCATCGAGCGTGCGGAGGCGAGCCCGACGGCTTCGCTGCTCGCCCGGGTCTGCGCCGCACTCGGCCTGTCCCTGTCTGCCTTCTTCGCCGAGGAGGGAGAGCAGGCGTCGCCGCTTTCGCGCCGGCAGGAGCAACTGGTCTGGCGCGATCCCGAAACCGGATATATGCGCCGTGCCGTTTCGCCACCGGGCACGTCCTCGGATATCGATATCGTCGATGTTGAATTTCCGGCGGGTGCACGGGTCAGCTTCCCGCCGCACGCGGCGAGCCGCGGCATGACTCAGCACGTCTGGCTCTTTGATGGCGAGCTGGAAATGACGGTCGGCGACACCGTTCATCGCCTCAAGCCCGGCGACTGTCTCTTCATGCCGGTCGGTGACGGCCATGTCTTTCACAATCCGGGTCACGCGCCGGCACGCTATTGCGTCGTGCTGGATCGCGGCGCCCGCTAATTCACGCGCTCATTTACCAGGGGACCATCATGCCGACCATTCGCCTTCTCGCCGCCGCCGAGGCCCACGCGGCCATTCCCGACCTTTGCGAAGTGCTCGCCGATTGCGTCAACGGTGGCGCCTCGGTCGGCTTCATGCAGCCCTACACGCCTGCGGATGCCGAACCCTATTGGCGTGGTGTCGCCGAAGCCGTGGCCGATGGTGCCACTCTGCTCTTTGTCGCCGACGTGGATGGCAAGGTTGTCGGCACGGTGCAGGTCGGCGCTGCCCAGATGCCGAATCAGCCGCATCGCGGCGATCTGAAAAAGCTGCTTGTTCATCGCTCCGCTCGCGGCCATGGCTTGGCGCGCCTGCTGATGGACATGGCTGAACAGGAAGCGGCCCGCCGCGGCAAGACGATCCTCGTCCTCGACACGGCAACCGGCAGCGACGCCGAAGCCATCTACCCGCGCCTCGGCTGGGAGCGCGTTGGTGTCATCCCCGACTACGCGTTGTGGCCGGAAGGCGGGCTTTGCGCCACGACGCTTTTCTACAAGCGGGTCGCCTGAGCATTCTGCGTAAAGGCAGCGATGGCGTCTGAAAGCGCCGAAGCCGGCGTCCAGTGCAATGCCTTCCAGCCAAACTGCGTGGCAGCAGCGATATTCTCCTCGAGATCGTCGATAAAGCCGATGTCTTCAGGCGCGACACCGACGCCTTCTGTTGCAAGGCGGAAGAAGTCGGTGGCTGGCTTGCGAGCGCCAAGTGCTGCGGAATAGAAAATGCCGTCGAAAAGCGCGCCGAGTTCGAGCACGTCGCGCAAATAGGCCGCCCGTCTATGCTCTTGATTGGTAGCAAGATAGAGAAGCGTGCCTTCGTCCTTCAGGCGGGCGAGGTCGGCAAGCAACTGCCGGTCCAGGCGGGAATCATTTTCAAACCAGTAGTCGAGCAGTTTCTCGGCGGTAAGGTGCGGGGCGATGCGGCCGAGAACCTCCGTCAGGCGGGGCTCTATCGGCTCCTGGCCGGTGATAATGCCCACCCAATAGGGTTTGAAAAACTCCTGTTGAAGCAACGGTGCCGACAGGCCTAGGTCGCGCTCAAGGTAGGTAAATAGCGGCAGACCGTCCGCCGGCCGCCCGTGAACCAGCACGCCATCGACATCGACCATCAGGATTTTCATGGGGCTTAATCTCTTGAGAAAAAGGAACGCATTCTGAAATCGGCTTGAACGTGGCGTCGTCCGCGGCAGCGATCAAGGCGTGTTCAACGCTTTTTTCTTCGGACCAGCCTGTGTAAGGCTTGAGTTTGACAGACTGATTTGCGGAGACCTCGGTGCGCGTCATCTATTCCGAAGACCACAAGCTGCGTGATGCGAAGACGGAGCTGCATGATGGCCAGCTTGTGACGCCCTTCGAGGCGCCGTTCCGGGCGGAATGGATTCTGTCTGCGGTCAGAGAAGCAGGCTTTTCCGAGGTCGTGGCGCCGGAGGCCCACGGCCTTGAAACGGCCCGCAAGGTGCATGATCCCGCCTATCTGGAATTTCTGGCGACGGTCTGGGATCGTTGGGTGGCGGCAGGCTATAAGGGTGAGGCGATTGCCAATTCCTTTCCCGTCCGCCGCACCAGCCAGCGCGTGCCCGAGAACATCGTCGGTGCGATCGGCCATTATGCGAATGCCGCCGATACTTCCATCACCAAGGGGTCTTACGAGGCAGCACTTGCCTCGATGCGCTGCGCGATGACAGCCGCGGATTGGCTGAATGCCGGCAACCGCTTCGCCTTCGCACTCTGCCGCCCGCCCGGCCATCACGCCGGCATCGACCTCTTCGGTGGCTACTGCTTCATCAATAATTCCGGCGTCGCGGCGCAACGCCTGCTCGATCATGGCGCCAGGAAGGTCGCCGTGCTCGATGTCGATTTCCACCATGGCAACGGCACGCAGGATCTCTTCTATCGCCGCAGCGATGTCTTTACCGCCTCGTTGCATGGCGATCCCATCCACGCCTTTCCCTATTTCCTCGGCCATGCCGATGAAGTGGGCGAAGGGGAGGGCGAGGGCGCCAATCGCAATTATCCGATGGCACGCGGTACGAACTTCGATGTCTGGGCATCGGCCCTGTCGGATGCGCTCTCCCGCATCAAGACCTTCGGCGCGGAAGCGATCGTCGTGGCCCTCGGCGTCGATACGTTCGAGCGCGATCCGATCTCCTTCTTCAAGCTGAAATCGGAGGACTTCATCCGTATGGGCGAGATGATCTCCGCTGCCGGCCTGCCGGTCGTCACTTGCATGGAGGGCGGCTACGGCGTGCCGGAAATCGGCCTTAACGTCGCCAATGTGCTCAAAGGCCTGGAAGCCTGATCACTGCCGATGACCGAGGAGACCATTTCATCAGATATCCCGACGCCCCGCATGCTGAGTTGGGCGCGCAACTCGACGATCTATCGCCTCGAACGGCGCATGATGACGGAAAAGCAACTCTTTGATGCCATCGCCCGCAAGGCGAAGGAGAAATTCGAGGGTATCAGCGGGGCACAGCTCAAGGCGGTTGCCGATTTCGCCGTCAAATTCGCTTATGACAACAAGGTTCTAGACGATACCGCCTATGCCGAAATCAGCACCCGTTCCGCCGTGCGCAGCGGCAAATCGAAGCGTGCCATCGCCCGGAAGCTTGCGGTCAAGGGCGTCTCCAGCGACAGGGTTGAGGCCGCGCTTGAAGAGGCTGACGATCTCTATGCCGCAGCGATCTTCGCCCGCAAGCGCGCCTTCGGTCCCTTCCGTCGCGTCGAACTCGACGACAAGCGGAAAGCAAAGGAACTCTCCGCCTTCGCCCGCAACGGCTTCAGTTTCGAGATCGGCAGGAAGGTCTTCGGGATGAGCTTCGAGGATGCCGAAGAGGTGATCCTCGCTGGTCGCCTCTGATATCGCATCAAGCCTTTTGCTGACACGATCAGAAGTTTGAATTTGTCGCCGGCAAACTGCCTTCGTATGAAGAGCGCGCAATCGGAGACATCAATGGAAGAGAGAACGAACGCTGAAGCCGGCGCCTTGACCGCGGAGACATCACCAGCATTCGGCGGCGTAGCGGCTGGTGGGCTGATGTGCCTCATGTCCATGTCCTCCATCCAGTTCGGCGCGGCACTTTCCTCCTCCGCCATCGCCACTTATGGACCGGCGGGTGCTACATGGCTGCGCCTTGCCTTTGCGTCCGTCATTCTAGCCATCGTCGTTCGCCCGCGCATCTTCAGCTATAGTCGTGATCAATGGGTAAGTGCACTGGTTCTCGGCACGACGACGGCGCTGATGACCACGAGTTTCTTCTCAGCGATCGCGCGTATTCCGCTCGGTCTTGCTGTGGCGATTGATTTTCTCGGCCCCCTGTCGGTCGCGACCATTGGCTACGGCCTCAGCCGGCGTCTTATCTGGCCGCTCGTCGCCGCGTTCGGTGTTCTGGCACTCGCCCATGATGGTGAGGGCTGGGTTGGAGATCCGCTCGGTGTTCTCTTTGCATTTGGCGCCGGAACCGGTTGGGCGATCTATATCGTGCTCACGAAGAAGATCGGCGCGAGCTTCAAGGGACTGGAGGGGCTCTCCATGTCGCTTATGGTCGCCGCGGTGGTCGCGACACCCCTGGGTTTTTCGGGCGCCGTGCCGAAGCTCGATGCTTACGGCCTGATCGAAATGGCGGGTCTCGCCGTTCTCGTGCCTCTGCTGCCCTACACGCTGGAACTGATTGCGTTGCGGCGCATGCCGACGGCTTCATTCGGCATCCTCATGAGCCTGGAGCCTGCCATTGCCGCAGTCGCAGGCTTCATCATTCTGGCACAGCCCATGACGCTTCTGCAGATGGCCGGAACAGCTTTGGTCGTTGCCGCAAGCGCCGGTGCAACCTTTTCCGCGAGGCAATGAAGCCTCAGCCTGTTTTCTTCGTGGGATCGTCGAGCGCCGGATTGTAGAAGAGCGACAGCGTCAGGCTTTTTGCGATCCGTTCGGCCGTCGCCATGAACCAGTCCTTGGCCTCTGGCGTCGGTGCCACGTCCTCGAGCGTTTCGGAAAACAGCGAAAGCCATTGCGGGAAAAGATCAGGCGTCATGTTCGCCACGCCGTGATGCGCCTGCACCGGCTTGCCGCCATAGGCGCCGCTGCGAAAGGCGACGGACGACCAGAAGCTTTTCATCCTGTCCATATGTTCGGGCCAACGCCCGGAAAGCCGCGCGTCGAACACCGGTCCGAGCTTGGGATGCTGCAGCACACGCCCGTAAAAGGTTTCCACAAGCTTCGCAATGAAGGCCTCGTCGACGCCGATCGCCTTCATCTCGGCCTCGGCCTTTTCGCGGATCGCGGCAACATGCGCAGCCCGTCCCTGTATCTCATTATTCATCGTAGACCCCGGCGCCGCTTGCTGCTGGCAGCCCTCATATAGGCCCGCGCACGGGATTGCCAAACCGCGATGGACGAATTGCGGCAATCCGCCAATCTTGCCGGGCTTGGATCTTGACCCTCGCCACATCACTCTTTAAATTTAGAATAATTCTAAACTATTGGAGAATATCTATGTTGGCCCGGTTTTTCAGATCACCGAAACGTTCCTTCCGCTCTCTCTCCGAGCAGGAAATCCTGGCTCTCGCCATCGCCTCCGAGGAAGACGATGCCCGCATCTATCTCGCTTATGCTGAGCACCTGCGTGCCGAGTTTCCGGCGTCAGCCAAGGTGTTCGAGGATATGGCTGAGGTGGAGGACACGCACCGCAAGTCGCTGATCGAAATCTACCGCCAGCGCTTCGGCGAGCGTATCCCGCTGATCCGGCGCGAGCATGTTCAGGGCTTTTACGAACGCAAGCCGGACTGGCTTCGCGCCAATCTCTCACTCGACTCCATCAGGCAGGAAGCTGAGGCGATGGAGGAGCAGGCCTATCGTTTCTATGTCGAGGCGATCAAGCAGACATCTGATGCCTCCACGCGTCAGCTTCTCGGCGATCTCGCGATTGCCGAACAGGGGCATGAGGAAATTGCCCGCATGCTGGGCGACAAGCACACGCCCGACGATGTGAAGAAGGAAGAGGACGAGACGGCGCGGCGCCGGTTCGTACTGACCTATGTGCAGCCGGGTCTCGCCGGTCTCATGGATGGCTCGGTTTCCACGCTCGCGCCGATCTTCGCTGCCGCCTTCGCCACGCAGGATACCTGGCAGACCTTCCTCGTCGGTCTGTCGGCTTCGGTCGGTGCAGGCATCTCGATGGGCTTCACCGAAGCCGCCCATGACGACGGCAAGATCTCCGGCCGCGGCTCGCCGATCAAGCGTGGCCTTGCCTGCGGTATCATGACGGCGCTCGGCGGTCTCGGTCACGCACTGCCCTACCTGATCCCGCATTTCTGGACCGCGACCATCACCGCCGCCGTCATCGTCTTCTTCGAGCTTTGGGCGATCGCCTTCATCCAGAACAAATACATGGAGACGCCGTTCCTGCGCGCCGCCTTCCAGGTGGTCGTCGGCGGCAGCCTCGTGCTCGCAGCCGGTATTCTGATCGGCAATGCCTAATTGCGGTCTGGCACAGCCCCAGCCAGTGCGGAGAGACGTCCACACGCCAAAATAAAAAAAGCCGGCTTTCGCCGGCTCTTTCACAGTCCCCCTCGAAACTCTTTACTTGAGAGCGCCGACCAGAACGTCGCGGCCGTTCTCAATGGTGACCCAGCGGCCGGCGTTGAAGCTCGACTGGCGCTTGATGAAGCTATAGGGCGTCGCAAACCACGGCTTGACGTCGGAGGCGAGGTTGTCGAGCACGAAGTCGCCTTCAGCAGTGCGCAGCGTCAGCACAGCGTGGCCTTCGCCATCGGGCTTGCGCACCACGGTCATCAGCAGATCGGCAGGCGAGAAGCCGCGCTGGATGAGGACACGGCGCTTCAGAAGTGCGAAATCCTCGCAGTCGCCGGCCGTGGTCGGATAGGCCCAAACCTCGTCTTTGCCGTAGATTTCCTTGTCGGTCATCGGCGTGATGGTGCGGTTGACCGTCGCGTTGACCGAACGGACCGTCGCCCACCGGGCACCCGTCATGGCGACCGGGCCGGTATTGCGGTTGGCACCGCATTCGCTGCGGTGCGTCTGACAGAAGTCGTAATGGCCAACCGGCTGCGATGTCGCATTACCGGTCACCATGGATGCATTCTTGCTCGGAGCCGGAATAGCGGCCGGCGCCATTGCAAACACGGCCATCATGGCCACGAGGAAACCCTTGATCCGCACGCCCTACTTCCCTGCATCGCCCTTTATTTATTAACAAAGAGTTAACGGAGAGGGCCGAAAGGAGTCAATCGTTACTTCTTGGGAGTGCCGTACAACTCGTAGACATGGTTAAAATGCAACATAACCTCCGGATGATTGAACAGATCTTATTCAACCATGGCCTTCTATTTGGCCAGTTGCATATGCTTTGATAGGGACTGGCTTGCGCTCACCGGATCAGGCCTTTGACGGCGCTGCGCAGCCGCTCGATGTCCTGCGGACGCGATAGCCGGTGATCGCCATCGCGAATGAAGGTCAGTACTACGTCGTCTGCCGGAAGATGTTCCACGAGCTTCATGGCATGCAGATAGGGAACATCGGCATCTTTCATGCCCTGCAGGATATGGATCGGGCAGCCCGTTTCGATGATGCCGGTCAGCACCCGGTTCTGGCGGCCATCCTCGATCAGCGCGCGCGTATAGATGTTGGGCTCCGGGCTATACTGCGAGCGTTCCTCGAAATAGCCGCGCTCCTCCAGCGAGGCGCGTTCCTTTTTCTTGAGGTTCGGTTCGATGAGATCGGAGGTGAAGTCCGGCGCCGGTGCGATGAGCACCATGCCTTCGAGCTTTGGTCCGCCATGCCGGGCAAGCTCCTGTGCGACCCGCAGCGCAATCCAGCCCCCCATCGAAGAGCCGACAAGGATCATTCGTTCCGGCGCGCTGTGACGGATCACCGCGAGTGCTTCCTCCAGCCAGCGCGAGATCGTGCCATCGGTGAAGGCTCCGCCGGAAAGCCCGTGGCCGGAATAGTCGAGGCGGATGCAGGCCGCGCCCAGTTCCGCGGCAAGCAGGTCGATTTCGACGGCCTTGCTGCCGCTCATGTCGGATCGGTAGCCGGATAGCCAAATGAGGGCGGGAAGATCGGTGTTGGCCTGCGCCGGGCGTACCAGCATGGCGATCTGCCGCGCGGCCTCGCCTTCGCCGACATCAAGGAACTTGGGCTCAAGAACAGGCATCTGGTCGGACATCGGGCAGAACTCCTATTGTTTTCGCCTATAAAACAGATTCTTGACAGGCTGACAGCAGGTGATTTTTCCGCTATAGGGTGTTATTGAATCCGTTGCAGTGATGGCGTGACCCGTTTGTGCCCCCCTTTCGAACTGGGACACGAAGCTGCAACGTTCCGAACAACGCGAGGAGAATACGACCATTCGCAGACCCTTTAAAACCGACGCGCCCGTAAAGGATGGACCGCGCTCGAACCGGGATATCCGCATTCCGAAAGTTCAGCTGATTGCTGCTGACGGCCAGAATATGGGCATCGTGCCCACTGACCAGGCTTTGAAAATGGCGGAAGAAGCCGGCCTCGACCTCGTCGAAATTTCCCCCAATGCCGAACCGCCTGTGTGCAAGATCCTTGATCTGGGCAAGCTGAAATATGCCAACCAGAAGAAGGCCGCCGAGGCGCGCAAAAAGCAGAAGATTGTCGAAGTCAAAGAAATCAAGATGCGTCCCAACATCGACACCCWTGACTATGAGGTGAAGATGAAGGCGATGGGTCGCTTCTTTGACGAAGGCGACAAGGTGAAGGTGACGCTGAAGTTCCGCGGCCGTGAAATGGCCCACCAGGAACTTGGCATGAAGCTTCTCCAGCAGGTCAAGGCCGACACGCTTGAGATCGCCAAGGTCGAAGCCGAGCCCAAGCTCGAAGGCCGCCAGATGATGATGGTGCTGGCGCCGAAGTGACCGGTGCCGCATTCTTTCGCTCAAAGCCGTCCGACAGGGCGGCTTTTGTGTTTCCTGGGGCGGCAAGATTCGTCATCCGCCCCGTTGCACTTTCATGACGCTGCGGTTATAAGCGCGCGTCCGAACTGACCGGCAGGGCATGCCGTGGCAGTTTCGAATGCTTGCGGACAGGTTTCGTCGCCTGACCCGCAGATCAACAACAAACGCTCCCGCGCCTTGGGCGAAGACCGGAAAACCGGCTTGCGCAAAAGGGTTTCTTTGATGAAGCGCGCAGGGAGGACAGAAACGGAGTAGCAAAATGCCCAAGATGAAGACGAAGTCCTCTGCCAAGAAGCGGTTCAAGATCACCGCCACCGGCAAGGTCAAGGCGGCTGCCGCTGGCAAGCGCCATGGCATGATCAAGCGCTCGAACAAGTTCATTCGCGACGCACGTGGCACGATGGTTCTGGCAGAACCCGATGGCCGCAAGGTTGTGAAGAACTATCTGCCGAACGGTCTCTGAGACTATTCCGGTAACGCGTTAGATTAAGGAGATCATGAAATGGCACGTGTAAAAAGAGGCGTCACCGCCCACGCCAAGCACAAGAAGGTTCTGAAGCAGGCCAAGGGTTTCTACGGCCGCCGCAAGAACACCATCCGTACCGCCAAGGCCGCAGTCGATCGCTCCAAGCAGTACGCATATCGCGACCGCAAGGTTAACAAGCGCAATTTCCRCGCCCTCTGGATCCAGCGCATCAACGCTGCCGTCCGCGAATTCGGCCTGACCTACGGCCGCTTCATCGACGGTCTGAACAAGGCTGGCATCGAAGTCGACCGTAAGGTTCTCTCCGATATGGCAATCCATGAGCCGGAAGCATTCGGCGCCCTGGTTGCTGCCGCCAAGAAGGCCCTTGAATACCTCAAGGAATCCGGCACGGCTAACGAGTTTGAAGGCGCGGTTCGGTAACCAGCGCTTCCCAAGCTTGACGCTTTTTTGAATTTTGGGAAACCCGCGCTGGTTTGGGCTAGCGCGGGTTTTTCTTTCTTTGTACTGCTGGCGCGGCCTTGCCGCGCCCGCCTTTCGAACGCCGCCTGATCTGGACGGAAAGAAGACAATGTCAGATATCGACCAGCTTAAATTCTCTCTGCTTGCCGAAATTGCCGCCGCCAATGACGAGCCCGCGCTCGAAGCCGTCCGTGTTTCGGCGCTTGGCAAGAAGGGCTCGATTTCCGAGCTCTTGAAGACGCTGGGCGCGATGACCCCAGACGAACGCCAGACCCGCGGCGCAGCGATCAACGCGCTGAAGAACGAGGTGAGCGACGCCTTCACCGACCGCAAGTCGGTGCTGAAGGAGGCAGCGATCAGCGCCCGGCTGGCGGCTGAAACGGTCGATGTCAGCCTGCCGGTCCGCTCGTCGCCTGCCGAGCGCGGCCGTATCCATCCGATCAGCCAGATCGTCGATGAGATCACCGCGATCTTCGGCGATATGGGCTTCTCGATCGCCGAAGGGCCGGATATCGAGACCGACTATTACAATTTCACGGCGCTTAACTTCCCCGAAGGCCATCCGGCCCGCGAGATGCACGACACCTTCTTCTTCAATCCGGATGAGAAGGGCGAGCGCAAGGTTCTGCGCACGCATACCTCGCCGGTGCAGGTGCGCACCATGGAAGCGCAGAAGCCGCCGATCCGCATCATCATTCCCGGCAAGACCTACCGCCAGGATAGCGATGCCACGCATTCGCCGATGTTCCATCAGGTCGAGGGCCTGGTCATCGACAAGAAGGCCAATGTCGCCAACCTCCGCTGGGTGCTCGAGGAATTCTGCAAGACCTTCTTCGAGGTCGACGGCGTGACGATGCGCTTTCGCCCGTCCTTCTTCCCCTTCACCGAGCCCTCCTTCGAGGTCGATATCCAGTGCGACCGCTCCGGCCCGATCATCAAGTTCGGCGAAGGCACCGACTGGATGGAAATCCTCGGCTGCGGCATGGTCCATCCGAACGTGCTGCGTTACGGCGGTCTCGATCCGGACGAATATCAAGGCTTTGCCTGGGGCATGGGCCTCGATCGCATCGCCATGCTGAAATATGGCATGYCGGACCTGCGCGACTTCTTCAACGCCGACGTCCGCTGGATAAACCACTACGGCTTCCGCCCGCTCGACATGCCGACGCTGTTCGGCGGCCTGAGCGTTTAAGGGAGGATTGGACATATGAAATTCACGCTCTCCTGGCTTAAGGATCATCTGGAAACAGATGCCACGCTCGATGAAATCTGCACCCGCCTGACGCAGATCGGGCTGGAGGTGGAGGATGTCGACGACAAGGAAGCCTTCAAGCCCTTCGTCATCGCCAAGGTTCTCTCCGCTGAAAAGCATCCGCAGGCCGACCGCCTGAAAGTGCTGATGGTCGATATCGGCCAGGGTGCACCGGTGCAGGTCGTCTGCGGCGCGCCAAATGCGCGTGCAGGCCTCATCGGCGCCTTCGCGGCACCCGGCACCTACGTTCCGGGCATCGATGTAACGCTGTCGGTCGGCAATATCCGCGGTGTCGAAAGCCGCGGCATGATGTGCTCGGAAAAGGAACTGCAGATCTCCGACAGCCATGACGGCATCATCGACCTGCCGGAAGATGCGCCGGTCGGCGCGAGCTATGCTACCTACGCCCATCTCGACGATCCTGTCATCGAGATCAACCTGACGCCGAACCGTCCGGACTGCACTTCGATCTATGGCATTGCCCGTGACCTCGCAGCCTCCGGCCTCGGCACGCTGAAGACGCGGCCTGCTCCATCCTTCGCCGCCGAAGGCGAAACCCCGGTCAAGCTGACGCTCGATCTCGACGATGCGAAGCTTTGCCCGGGCTTCGGCCTCAGGCTCGTGCGCGGCGTCAAGAACGGCCCGAGCCCGCGCTGGCTGCAGCAGCGGCTTCTCGCCATCGGTCTGCGTCCGATCAATGCGCTCGTCGATATCACCAACTACATGACCTTTGATCAGGGCCGGCCGATGCACGTCTTCGACGCCGCCAAGGTCAAGGGAAGCCTGACGGTTCGCCGTGCCAAGGAAGGTGAGACCGTACTTGCGCTCGACCAGCGCGAATACAAGCTCGGCCCGAACAACGTCGTCATCGCCGATGAGAACGGCGTTGAATCGATCGGCGGCATCATGGGCGGCGAGCATTCCGGCTGTGATGAAAACACCGTCGATGTGCTGATCGAATCCGCTCTCTGGGATCCGATGAACATCGCCAAGTCCGGCCGTGCGCTTGGCATCATCACCGATGCCCGCTACCGCTTCGAACGCGGCGTCGATCCGGAATATATGGTTCCCGGTCTCGAGCGCACGACGGAGCTGGTTCTGGAGCTTTGCGGCGGCACCCCGGCAAAGGCCGAGATCGTCGGCTACAAGGGTTACGAGCCGAAGATCGTCGATTTCCCCTATTCGGAGGTCAAGCGCCTGACCGGCCTCGAGGTCTCGACGGAAGAAAGCAACACGATCCTGACCCGCCTCGGCTTCAAGGTCTCCGGCTCCGGCGAACGCGTCTCCGTCGCCGTTCCCTCCTGGCGTCCTGATGTGGACGGCAAGGCCGATCTCGTTGAAGAGGTCATGCGCATTCACGGCGTCGACAACATCAAACCGGCGCCCCTCGAAAGCCATGCTGCCGTCAACGGTAAAATCCTGACGGTGCTGCAGATCCGCACCCGCGCCGCCAAGCGCGCCCTTGCCTCGCGCGGCATGCTGGAAGCCGTCACCTGGTCCTTCATCCCGGAAGATCAGGCGAAGCTCTTCGGGGGCGGTTCTCCGGCTCTCAAGCTCGCCAATCCGATCGCTGCAGAAATGTCGGACATGCGCCCCTCGCTGCTACCGGGCCTGCTGACCGCTGCCCAGCGCAACGCCGACAAGGGCTATGGCGACGTGGCAATCTTCGAGGTCTCGGGCACCTATGAAAACGATACTCCGGAAGGCCAGCGTCGCGTTGCCGGCGGTATCCGCCGCGGTACGGCTTCGCTTTCTGGCGCCGGCCGCATGTGGTCGAATGCGACGAAGGGCGGCGGCAAGCCGGTCGACGTCTTCGACGCCAAGGCCGATGCGCTGGCCGTTATCGAAGTCTGCGGCCTGCCGACGGCCAATATCCAGATCGAACAGGGCGGTCCCGAATGGTATCATCCGGGCCGTTCCGGCACGATCAAGATGGGCCCGAAGGTGATCCTCGGTTACTTCGGCGAGTTCCACCCGACCACCCTTGAAAAGCTTGATGTCTCGGGCGCTCTCTGCGGTTTCGAGGTTTACCTAGATGCCATGGCCGAGCCCAAGAAGAAGGCGACCCGCACCAAGCCGGCGCTCGACCTTTCGCCCTTCCAGGCAGTCAAGCGCGACTTCGCCTTCGTCGTCGACAAGTCGGTGGAAGCTGGCGCTATCATCAAGGCGACAACCAGCGTCGACCGCAAGCTTATCACCAGCGTCAACGTCTTCGATATTTTCGAAGGTGCCTCTGTTGGCGAGGGCAAGAAGTCTGTGGCGATTGAGGTTCAGATCCAGCCGGCCGAGCGCACGCTGACCGACGAGGATTTCGAGGCGCTAACGCAGAAGATCGTCGCCAGCGTCGCCAAGTTCACCGGCGGTACCCTGAGAAGCTGAACCGGCTAAAGCAGGCTCTCGCAAAACTGCGCAACGGTTTTGCGTCCGCAATTGCGTGAAAACAGAGAGATAGAGCATCGTGTGTCCATTCAGGCCCGCGATGCTCTGACTTTGTGAATCTGCAGACGAAACGTTCCGAAAGTCGATTGCGCCGGATGAAGTCTTGCAGCCTGTTGCGGACCTCGACCATCAACCCGGGAACCGAAAGCTGCAGTCTTTTCATAGATGGAGGTGATAAAGCTTGCTGACGATCGTCCAGCGACCGTCGATCCTCAACAATGAAAGATAGTCGGTAAATCGCATGCCGGCGAACTCGTCGGTCACTTTCGCGGTCGCTGCGTCACCGGAAATATCGATGCTGCCGATATCCATATAAGGCTGAGTGCCGGGTGGTGCGGCCCCTTCCTCGAGGATTGCGGCGATGAACTCGTCGCGCGAGAGCCATTCCACCGCATTCTGATAGTGCCCGATGATCGAACTTTTCGGGTGAAAGGCTTTCTTCAGGGCCGCTTCATTGGCAAAGGCCATGCCCTCGACATAGAGATGAACCGTTGCTTCGATTGCCTGCCTGTCGGCCATATCGATACCTCGCCTCAAGTTTCCAATGAAATGATAGCGGGGCCATGCGCGAAGACAAGCTCGAAGAAAAGCGAGCCGCCCGATCGGGGCAGCTCTGCCTGTCGGTATTCGGGCGCCAGCTCAGGCCGCGCGCGAAGCCTTCTGATTTGCGGCGGTCGTCGCAAGCTGTGACAGCAACTTGTCTGTCTTGCCTTCTTCCTGCAGCGTCTGGTCGAGAAGCGTGACGGCCTCTTTGAAGCCGAGCGTCTGCGCCCAGGTCTTCAGTGTGCCGTAGCGGGCGATTTCATAGTGCTCGACGGCCTGCGCCGAAGAGATCAGGCCGGCATCGATGGCAGGCGTACCCTTGAACTCCTCCATGATTTCTTCGCCCTCGGCGATGATGCCCTGAATTGCCTCACATGTTTTGCCCTGGGCGCGCTTGCCGATCAGCTCGAAGACCTGCTGCAACCGTTCGACATGGCCTTCGGTTTCCTCACGATGCTTTTCGAAACCCGCCTTCAATTCCGTCGACTGGGCAGCGCGCGCCATCTTCGGCAGGGCGCGCAATATCTGCCGTTCGGCGAAATAGATGTCCTTCAGCGTGTCGTAAAATAGATCTTCCAGCGTCTTTTCCTTGGCCATTGTTCCGTTCCTTCATTGGGGATTCGCGCCCTTTTCGGCGACACTCTTAGAAGCAAATACGGCGCTAATTGTTCCCGGCGCGTTTCGGGTGGAACGGCTGCATTTTCCGGGCAATGATGTCGGGAGCAATCGGGGGGCTCGCACATGAAGAAACCGGGATCGATGAAAGGGCTCGAGGATCTCGGCCGGGTGCGCCTGTCGAARAACTTCTTCTTTCGCGATTTTCTCCATTCCGAGATTGCCGATTTCTACCGTATCCCGAATATCCCCGACGATCCCGATCTGGCGATCGAGGTGGGCAGACGCCTTTGCGCGCAACTTCTGGAACCGCTGGAAGCGACCTTCGGACGCCTGCATATCCGCTCCGGCTACCGTTCACCCGCGGTCAACCGCTTCGGCAACGAGAACAGACTGAATTGCTCGACCAACGCAGCCACTGCTGCCCATCACATATGGGATGTCAGAGACTTTGACGGCTGCATGGGCGCTGCCGTCTGCATCGCCATTCCCTGGATGGTCGATCGCTATGGCGATGAAAGCGACTGGCAGCGGCTCGCCTGGTGGATCCACGACCACCTGCCTTATGCCTCGCTCTGCTTCTTCCCCAAATTATGGGCCTTCAATATCCAATGGCATGAACGGCCGAAGCGGATAATTCAGAGTTATGTACGCCCGCGGGGCATCCTCACCAAGGAGGGCATGACCAACTGGGAAGGCGATCATTCCGAATGGTATGAAGGCTTTCCGCAACTCAGAAATTGATGCGGTAGCGGATGTGGCCGTCGCTTTTGACGTATGTGTCGTAGAGTGCGCGGGCCGTTTTGTTCTGTTCGCTCGTATGCCAGTAGAGCCGCGACCAGCCGTTCTTTTTGCAGAGTGCCACGAGGTCGTCCATCAGCGCCCGGCCCACACCCTTGCCGCGCACATCCTCGGAAACGAACAGGTCTTCCAGATAGCAGTCCTTGCCGCGGATCCAGGTGCCCTCATGCGTCAGGCAGAGCGTAAAGCCGACGACCGCGCCGTCGAGTTCCGCCACCCGCATGAAGATTGCCGACGCCGGATCGAAGACCCGGCGCCAGGTGGAATCGGTAATGTCGGCATCGACGGTGACCTCGTAGAAGGCGAGATAGTCCGCCCAGAGCGCACGCCAGCGTGCTTCGTCCTCAGGCCTCGCATCGCGGATTGTCACGCTCATGGCATCACCTCGTTTCAGGCGCCGGCCTTGTCGAGCAGCGCCATTGTCTCGTCGGAGAGCTCAAGCGTTGCCGATTTCACCAGGCTTTCAAGCTGGGAAAGGCTCGTAGCACTGGCAATCGGCGCCGTCACGCCCTTCTTGCGCAGCAGCCAGGCGAGCGAGATTTCCGCGGGTTTTGCACCCGTCTCGTCGGAGACCTTGTCGAGTGCCGTGAGGATGCGCATGCCCTTGTCATTCAAATACTGGGCAACGCGGCCCTCCCGCGCCTTGCCCTCCGTATCCGCCTTGCTGCGGTACTTTCCCGAGAGAAAGCCGGCCGCGAGGCTGAAATAGGTAATGACGCCGATATCTTCCTTGGCGCAGAGATCGGCAAGCGGACCTTCGAAGCTCGCACGCTCGTAGAGGTTATATTCCGGCTGTAGCGCCTGATAGCGCGGCAGACCTGCCTTGTCGGCGGCGTCGAAGGAGGCCTGCAGCAGGCTCGCATCATAATTCGAGCAGCCGACGGAACGGATCTTGCCCTGTTCCAGGAGTTTAGCATAGGCACCAAGCGATTCCTCATGCGGCGTATCGGCATCCGGCCAGTGCGACAGATAGAGATCGATATAGTCGGTCTGCAGCCGGCGCAGCGAATCCTCGACTGCCTTCAGGATGTAGCTGGCCTTCAGCGTCTTGCCCTGACCCATGTCCGAGCCGACCTTGGTGATGATGACGGCCTTGTCGCGGGAGACTTTTCCCTTCTTCAGCCACTTGCCGATGATCTCTTCGGAATCACCGCCCTTGTTGCCCGGCACCCAGGCCGAATAGACGTCGGCCGTGTCGATCGTGTTGAGGCCGGCGTCAAAAAAGCCGTCCAGAATGTCGAAGGACGTTTTTTCATCGGCCGTCCAGCCGAATACATTGCCGCCGAAGACGATCGGCGAAATTGAAAGGCCTGTTTTTCCAAGCCGGCGCATTTCCATGACGCTCTCCCAAAATGCTGAAGTGATTGAAATCTGAGGAAACGACAGAACGCCGTTCGCAAGTAACCTAGCGCGGAGTACCCTCGAAGGAAACCAAACTTCCGTGATCGGCCGTCGCGCCATTGCGCCGCATGACAGGGCTGCATAAGGTGCGCCCAGACGATTTCAGGAGGACCTTTCATGCTGCGTTTCGGTATAATTTCAACGGCTAAGATCGGCAGGGACAACGTCGTTCCCGCCATCCAGGACGCGGAAAACTGCGTCATTACCGCGATCGCCAGCCGCGATTTTGCGCGTGCCCGCGAAATGGCAGACCGCTTCTCCGTGCCGCATGCCTTCGGCTCCTACGAGGAGATGCTGGCGTCCGACACCATCGATGCCGTCTATATTCCGCTGCCGACTGCCCAGCATGTCGAGTGGTCGATCAAGGCTGCCGATGCCGGCAAGCACGTGCTCTGCGAAAAGCCGATCGCGCTGAAGGCCTCCGAGATCGACGATCTGATCGCCGCCCGCGACCGCAACAAGGTCATCATCAGCGAAGCCTTCATGGTCACCTATTCGCCGGTCTGGCGCAAAGTCCGCTCGCTGCTGCAGGAGGGCGCGATCGGCGAGCTTCGCCATGTGCAGGGTGCATTTACCTATTACAACCGCGACCCCGGCAATATGCGCAATATCCCCGAGCTCGGTGGTGGCGGCCTGCCTGATATCGGTGTCTATCCCGTCATCAGCACCCGCTTTTCCACCGGCAAGGAACCGTCCTGGATCCAGGCGATCACCGAACGCGATGCGGAATTCGGCACCGATTTCTATTCCAGCGTGAAGGCGGATTTCGGCGAGTTCGAGCTGAGCTTCTACATCTCTACCCAGATGGCCGGCCGCCAGATCATGGTCTTCCATGGCACCGACGGTTATATCGAGGTCAAGTCGCCCTTCAATGCCAATCGCTGGGGGCCGGAGGAGATCGAAGTGACCAATCGCGGCCACAACGAATCCCAGATCATCCGCTTCCAGGACAGCCGCCAGTACAAATGCCAGGCGGAAGCCTTTGCCCGTGCTGCATCAGGCGAAAAGGAAGACATCGTCACGCTGGAGGATTCGAAGCTCAATCAGAAGGTCATCGACGCCATCTATCGCGCCAGCGAGCAGGATGGCTGGGAAGCCGTCTGACCTCTAATCGGCATTGCCGCGGAAGACGAAGCGGGAATAGCCGAAGAAGCTGAAAAACATCGATGCCGCGGTCGCGAGCACCATCGCGACAAGCGGCTGCAGCGCCGGTAGTGACAGAAGCAGTGCCGAATAGAGCCCGTAATTGACAAGGGCGGCGGTTATGCCGACCGAGCCGTAGCGAAAACCTTCTACTGCCAGCGACCGGCCGGATCGGTCGAAAGTGAAGCTCCGGTTGAAGGCCCAGGTCGTTGCCATCGCCAGGACAATGGCGATCAGCCGAGCGATGAAGGGACCGAGTGGCGTCAGGTGCAGAAGCAACGCAAGCACGCTCGCATCGACGATGAAGCCCAGCCCACCGGCGACCGCGAAGCGAATGAGCTTCTTCATGCCGCGTCAGCCTTCTTGCTATCAAGTGTTATGGGCAAGGTTTTATCCTTTGCCGCGACCGGCGCTGCGAGGCTCATATAATGGATACGCAACTGCTCGGCCCGCGCCCGCGCAACGGAGTCCAGAATGACGCCGGCCGTAAACAGCATGATCGAGATCATCGCCAGCGCCGTCGAGAGCACCCAGGTCGGCATGCGGCTGACGAGGCCGGTTTCGAAATATTCCGCCAGCACCGGCCCCATGAAGCCGAGGCTTGCCAGCATGAAGAGCGCGCTGATCGTGCCGAAGAAGGCAAAGGGCCGCGTCTCCTTCATCAGCATGGCGAACATCCACAAGATCTTGCGGCCGTCGCGGAAGGTCGAGAGCTTCGAATGCGAGCCTTCCGGGCGCCTGCCATAATGCAATTCCAGTTCACTGACAGGCAATTTCAGCCGCGAGGCATGCACCGACATTTCCGTTTCGATCTCGAAGCCGCCGGAAACCGCTGGAAAGCTCTTGACGAAACGGCGTGAGAAGGCCCGGTAGCCGGAGAAGATATCGGTGAAGTCAGGTCCGAAGATTGCGCGGTAGAGGATATTGAATAGCCGGTTGCCAAAGGCATGCCCCTGCCGGCCGGCGTCGTCATGCACACCGCGCCGCGTGCCGACCACCATGTCGGCCCGTTCCGTCAGCAGCGTCCGTACCAGCTCTTCGGCATCCTCAGGCGCGTAGGTCCCGTCGCCGTCGGCGATGATGTAGATGTCGGCATCGATATCGGCAAACATGCGGCGCACCACATGGCCTTTGCCCTGGCGCCGCTCGCGCACGACCTGCGCGCCGGCAAGCATGGCATGCAGCGCTGTGCCGTCAGTGGAATTGTTGTCGTAGACGTGGATATGCGCATCGGGCAGGGCCGCCCGGAACCCCCTGACAACAGCACCGATCGTCGCCGCTTCGTTGTAGCAGGGAAGCAGAACGGCAATATCAGGACTTTCGCTGAGCGATCGCGCCATGGGGTTACACTCGTTACAAAGAAACCGCGGCGAATTTACTGCATGCAGCGTTAACAAGCCGCTATAGGAACCGAAGCCGTCACGTCCTGTGGTTTACACTTTCTTGATAAGCCACGGCTAAGGTTTGCCCATCACGCAACGACCTGGCTATCATGATGAACGCAGTGCAGCCGATCGCCAAGGCGCAATCCGCATCAGCCAGGACTGGATTCATCGGCAGAATCCGGCAGATGCTCACTCATCTCCTGCCTTCCGCCCTCATCTACACGGTGATCCTGATCGGCATTATCACCGTCATGAAATATGCCGGCGGCCCGGTCGATTATGTCGGCCCTGATAATGACGATGGCATGCGCCTCGTGGAGGTCAGAGATTTCCTGAATGGGCAGGGCTGGTTCGATCTGATGCAGTATCGGCTCGGCCTCGGCGAGGGCACGCTCATGCATTGGTCGCGGCTGATCGACCTGCCGATCGCTGCTCTGATCCGCTTTTTCGGCCTCTTCCTCGGCCATGATGCCGCAGAAGCCGCGGCCCTTGTGGTCTGGCCTCTGTCGCTCGTTTTTCCTGCCATGCTTGCCATGGGCCTTGCCGGCAGGCGTGTCGGCGGCCTTGCCGGTATGCACCTGTCCTTCTGCTTTGCCGGTATGGCAATCTATACCGGCAATCGCTTCGCGCCCGGCGCCATCGATCATCACAATGCCCAGCTCGCGCTTGTCGCAACCATGGTGGCGATGTTGTTCGATGAAAGACAGCGCGCGTGGAACTACGCCGTCGCTGGTGTGTCAGCGGCATTGGCGATCGCGATCGGCGCGGAAACCACACCCTTCGTTGCCACCTATTGCCTGGTGGTGGCTTTGCTCTGGGCCTGGGAAGGCGAGCCGTTCGCTGCCGCCACCAAGGCTTTCGGCCTCAGCCTCGCTGTTGCGATCAGCATCCTCTTCTTTGCGACGGTGCCGCAACAACAATATTCGACGGTGACGTGCGACAATCTTTCGCTCGGCTTCTACAGCTTGGCGACGATTGGCGGTGGCCTGCTGCTCGCTTCCGCAGTCTTTGCCAGCCGTCTCGGCCGCGGCCTGCGCTTTGCCATACTTGCGGCCGTCGGCGCTGCTGTTCTCGGCTCGGCAATGGTCATTGCGCCGCAATGCCTACGCAATCCGCTTGCCGATCTTGATCCTATGCTGGTCGAGCTCTGGCTTCGCAATGTTTCGGAAGCGCAATCCATTCTCGCGCTCAGCCGGACGGATCCCTTTTCCATTGGCGCATTCTATGCGCCGGGCCTGCTAGCGATCGCCGTCTGCATTTTTCGCTCCGTGCGGGGCGATCGCGTGCAGATCCATCTCGTCCTTCTGGCGCTCTTGAGCGTCAGCTGGGCTGTCGCCCTGGTCCAGGTCCGGGGAGCCGTCTTCGCAAACCTTCTGTCCATCCTGCCGCTTGCCCTGCTGATCATCGATGTGCGTCGCATGTCGAACGGCGATAGCGAGAATGCCGCGATTGCCCTCGTCTATATCGTGACGGTTCTGGCAAGCGTACCGGCGGTATGGGCCGTCGGCGGCGCGCTTGTCGAAATGCAACTCGACAAGACGAAGAATGGGGAGGAGGCAGAGCGTCTCTCCTGCTCATCGAAACAGGCGCTCGCTCCGCTTGCCGCCGTGCCCGCTGGTCTGATCTCGGCGCCATCGGAAATGGGCGTGCCAATCCTGCGCTACACCGTCAACCGTGTCCTGTCGGCGCCCTACCATCGAAACCAGGGTGGCATGCTGACCGAGATGCATATCGGTCTGGCTGAGCCGCTGGAGGCGGGAGCATTTCTGAAAGGAGCGGGTGTCACGATGCTTGCGTTCTGCGCGGATGATCTGCAGACCCGTGAAATCGCCAGATTGAAGCCCGATGGGCTCTATGCGCAGCTCGGCAAGGGCATGATTCCGCCCTACCTCGACCCGCTTCCGAAAGCCGCCAACAGCGGCGTCCAGTTCTTCCGTTACCGGCCGACGCCGGACTGACGTCCTATCTTTCAGGAATGGACGAGTACGGCTCGCAGACGATCGGTGGTGAAGAGACCACCGAGATAAAGCAGCAGACCGGCATTATAGCCGATGATCGTGTAGAGAAGCGCCAGGAATGACACCGCGCCGCCGGAAGCGATTGCGGCGAGAGCAAAGGTCGCGCCGATCAGCATGGCGACCAGCGCAATGACGCTGGCCGAGCGCATGAGGCCGACGGTGAGGCCCAGTGTGGTTGCTGTCAGGATGATCATGTCGTCACCTCTTCTTCAGGTCGTTTGCGAGGAGCCTAGGGGCCCTCCGCTAACAAAAGTTTATTGGCCACCCTCCATGGAAGCTTCAATTGCGGCCATGGTTACGGATGCGTTCACCTGACGGCATTTCCTCCGGCTCGCGCCGGGTACATGTTTCGATACAAATCAACTCTGTTACAGGCTGAAAAGTTCCGTTACTTTCTCGCTTACGTAAACGGAACTCTCCAGTGACAGCACCGGTGTTGAACGAAGCAGCATCACGCTGGCAATTCGATCGACGTCGGATCGACTGGTTGTTCGGAAAGAGGGCGAGCCGATACCCAATAAGGTTGAGCAATAGCGACGATAAGATAAGCGATCGCTCCCGCGCCTTTCATCGGCGGGGAATTTTCACTGTCACCAGCATGCTCATTTTCGGGTCAGTGTTCGCCACTCCCTACGAACATGAATAATACTAAGTTTTTTTGGACGTAGCGATATCCCTATTTCTAGGGTCTTTCGTCGATTTTCGGGTAAAAATACGCCCTTCGACGGAGCCGACCTTCCCGTTCGGGGTCGATCAAAATAGAAAGGGCGGATGAGCAATGTCTTTGACGGCGATTCGCCCACCAATCTTGCGGAATATTCAGTCTCTGAACTGTCCGGTTCCATCAAGCGGACCGTCGAGACAGCCTTTGATCAGGTGCGGGTGCGCGGCGAGATTTCCGGCTACCGCGGGCCGCATTCTTCCGGTCATGCCTATTTTTCGTTGAAGGACGACCGCGCTCGCATCGATGCGGTCATTTGGAAAGGCACTTTTTCCCGCCTGAAGTTCCGTCCGGAAGAGGGCATGGAGGTGATCGCGACCGGCAAGGTCACGACCTTCCCCGGCTCTTCTAAATATCAGATCGTCATCGAGACCCTGGAGCCTGCTGGTGCAGGCGCGCTGATGGCATTGATCGAGGAGCGCAAGCGCAGGCTCGGCGCTGAGGGCCTGTTCGATCCATCGCGCAAGAAGCGCCTGCCTTTCATGCCTGAGGTCATCGGCGTCGTGACCTCGCCCACCGGGGCCGTCATCCGCGATATCCTGCATCGTATCTCCGATCGTTTCCCGGTCCATGTCATCGTCTGGCCAGTCAAGGTGCAGGGGGAGGGCTCCGGCGAGGAGGTGGCGAACGCCATCAACGGCTTCAATGCCATGGAACCCGGCGGTGAGATCCCGCGTCCGGATGTGCTGATCGTCGCGCGAGGCGGCGGCAGTCTCGAAGATCTCTGGAGCTTCAACGACGAAATCGTCGTGCGTGCCGCAGCCGACAGCCGAATTCCTTTGATCTCCGCTGTTGGCCACGAGACGGACTGGACGCTGATCGATTACGCCGCCGATGTCCGTGCGCCGACACCGACGGGTGCCGCTGAAATGGCCGTGCCCGTCAAGGCCGAGCTTGAGGCGCAGACCGCAGATCTCACTGCCCGCCTGCAGGGCTGCATGAGCCGCCAGATGGATCAGCGCCGCCAGTCCGTTCGCGCGTTGATGCGCGCTCTGCCGTCGCTCGACCAATTGCTGGCGCTGCCCCGCCGCCGCTTCGATGAGGCGGCCACCGGCCTCGGCCGCGGGCTGGAACTCAACACCATCAACAAGCGCCGCGGTTTCGAGCGTGTCGCCTCGCATCTGCGTCCGGACGTGCTGTCGAACCGCATCACCGAGCGTCGCCAGCTTCTCAACGAGCGCATGGCCCGGGCTGAGCGTACCGTCGAGCGTCTGCTCGATCGTTCAAAGTCCCGCATTGAGCGCGCCGAAGCAATTCTCGCCTCGCTTCCGGCGCGGCTGAAGACTCAGACCGATCGTGGCCGCGAGCGGCTCGGCAATCTTTCGCGCCACGCCGATACTGCGATCCGCCATCAGCTGACGCGTGCGCGCGCCGAGCTTTCTGCACAGGACCGCGTTCTTCAGTCTCTCTCCTACAAGAACGTGCTGAAGCGCGGGTATGCGGTCATCCGCGATGAGGACAACAGGCCGGTATCGCAGGCTGCCGCACTCTCCGCCGGGATGGGCATCGCCATCGAGTTTGCCGATGGCCGCGTCGGAGCCATGACGACCGAAGGCGGCACTCCACCGGCAGGGTCTAAGAAGCGCACCGCAAGGGGCGGCGAGCCGCCGAAGCAGGGAAGCCTGTTCTAGCGATGCACATTCTGCTCGTGCTCGCCCATCCGCTGCCGGAAAGCTTTGCTGCTTCTGTGGCCCGGACCGCTCAGGAGGCACTCGAAGCCTCCGGCCATACTGTCGATCTGCTGGATCTCTATGCCGAGGATTTTGACCCTCGGCTATCGAAGGCCGAGCGGAGCGGCTATTTCGACGTGCCTTACGACACCTGTGCCGTTGCCGGTATCTTGGCTCGTCTTCAGGCTGCTGACGGGCTCGTCCTCGTTTTCCCGCAGTGGTGGTTCAATTTCCCGGCCATCCTGAAGGGCTTCTTCGATCGCATCTTTGCGCCGGGCGTCGCTTTCACCCACGATGCCGCCGGCGGCCGCATCGTGCCGCAGCTCACCAATATCAGGCTGCTCTATGCGCTGACGACGACAGGTTCACCCTGGTGGCTGGTGCATTTCTATATGGGCAATCCCGTCCGCCGCCTGCTGAGGCGCGGCATTGCCAATTTCTGCTCGAAGAAACTCGTCTTCCGTATGCTGAACCTGCACTACATGGACCGCACGACGGATGCCAGACGCAGGGCGCATCTGGAGCGCATCCGCAAGGTGCTCGCGGCCGTCTGACTATTCGAAGTCCGACAGGAATTTCTTCAGCAGCCGATCAAGCTCCGCCTTGTCTTTATCTGTCAGATTGCGCGTCAACCGCTGTTGGTTGGCGACATGGGCGCCAACCGCCTCTTCCACGATCGCCAGCCCCTTCTCGGTGAGCGCAATCAGCACGCTGCGCCTGTCTTCGGGATTAAACAGCCGTTCCACGAAGCCGGCCTTTTCCAGCTGGTCGATCCGGTTCGTCATCGTGCCCGAACTCACCATAGTCATGCCGAGCAATTCTCCGGGCGAAAGCCGGTAGGGCGCGCCGGAGCGGCGAAGGGTCGCCAGCACATCGAAGGCGGAAGAGGAGAGGCCATGCTTGAGCAGTACGTTTTCCACTTCCCGGCCGATATGCGTCGTCAGCCGTTTCAACCGGCCGAAGATCCCCATGGGTTCGACATCCAGCTCTGGCCGCTCGCGCCGCCACTGAGCCAGGATCCGGTCGACGTGATCTTCATTGGTTTTGCCCATACCGCATCGATATCAGGAGATCTCTTGACGTCAAGATAAAATGCATTATCCTGAATTTATCTTGAAGTAGAGATTCTTGAAATGAAGACAAATGCACGCTATGCCACCGATGTGCTGATGACCGCTGTTGCTCCCGCCATCTGGGGAAGCACCTATTTCGTCACGACGTCCTTCCTGCCGCAGGATTATCCGCTGACGGTTGCGATGCTGCGCGCGCTGCCGGCCGGTCTGCTTCTGCTGCTGATTGTCCGGACGCTGCCCACGGGCATCTGGTGGGGCCGCGCCTTCATTCTCGGCGCGCTGAATTTCTCATTCTTCTGGGCGATGCTTTTCGTTTCGGCCTACCGATTGCCGGGCGGCGTGGCCGCCACGGTCGGCGCCGTGCAGCCACTGATCGTCATCGCGCTGTCGCGCCTTTTCCTTGGCAAGCCGATCCGATTCTTCGCTGTCATTGCCGGCCTGATCGGCATGGGTGGGGTGGCACTTCTGGTGCTCGGCCCCAAAGCGGCACTCGATCCTGTCGGTGTTGCCGCAGGTCTTGCCGGTGCCGTCTCCATGGCTTTTGGTACGGTGCTGACCCGCCATTGGCAGCCGCCCGTATCGAGCCTGACTTTTACCTCATGGCAACTGACTGCGGGCGGCATCCTGCTCGTGCCCGTCGCCTTCTTTCTGGAGCCTGCGCTTCCGGTGCCGACGGCAGCCAATATAGTCGGCATCGCCTATCTCGGCCTCATCGGCGCAGCCTTCACCTATCTGCTGTGGTTCCGCGGTCTGTCACGCATCGAGCCTTCAGCCGCGGCATCGCTCGGTTTCCTGAGCCCCGTCGTCGCGACCCTGCTCGGCTGGCTGGCGCTCGGCCAAAGCCTGACGCCAACCCAGCTTGTCGGTTTTGCCATGGTGCTGGTCAGCGTCTGGCTGAGTCAGCGGAGCCTGATGCCGAAGGCTGCGGTTACGCCCACTCGCCCTGGCGCATCACCGGCACCCGCGAACCATCCGGCTTGATGCCGTCGATATCGACCTTGTCGGAACCGATCATCCAGTCGATGTGGATCAGGCTGGAATTACCGCCCTGCGCCTTGATCTGCTCCTGGCTTAGCGAAGCGCCATCGAGGAAGCACTTCGAGTAGCACTGGCCGAGCGCGATATGGCAGGAGGCATTCTCGTCGAACAGCGTATTGTAGAAGAGGATACCGCTCGCGGAGATCGGCGAGGAATGCGGCACCAGCGCCACTTCGCCGAGCCGGCGCGCGCCCTCATCCGTATCCAGCACCTTGTTCAGGACCTCCTCGCCGCGCGAGGCCTTGGCCTCGACGATGCGGCCGCCTTCGAAGCGCACCCGGATATTGTCGATCAGCGTGCCCTGATGCGAAAGCGGCTTGGTGCTCGACACATGGCCTTCCACGCGCAGCGCATGCGGCGTGGTGAAGACTTCCTCGGTCGGGATGTTCGGATTGCAGGTGATGCCGTTCTTCGCCGTCGAGGCGCCACCATGCCATTCATGGCCATCCGCCAGACCGACAGTGAGATCCGTGCCCGGTCCGGTGAAATGCAGAGCGGCAAAACGTTCGCCGTTCAGCCAGAATGAGCGTTTGGCGAGATTGGCATTATGCTCTGCCCATGCAGCGATCGGGTCATCGAGGTCGACACGCGAGGCAGCAAAGATCGCCCTGGCAAGCCTGGCGATGGCAATCGCTTCCGGATCGTCGGGGAAGACGACCTTCGCCCAGGAGGGGTTGGGATAGGAGACGATGTTCCAGTTGATGTCGAAGTTGGAGATCTTCTCCAGCGCCGGCTTGTAGGCCGTGGAATTGGCGCGGTTGGCGCGGCCGACCTTGCTGGGATCCTGCTCCGACAGGAGCATCGGATTGTCACCGGCAATAGCAAGGCGGGCGGTATCCTTCTCATAGGCCTTCGCCATGCCGTCGTAGAGCCAGCCGGAAGCCCGGTCGAAGCTCTCGTCGCTGCCATATTGGTAGCGCGCCAACGTCGTCTCCTCGTCGGAGTAGAAGGTTGAAACAAGGCCGGCGCCGGCGAGATAGGCGTGTTTGGTGATCAGCCGCACCAGCGGCAGCGCCACGACAGGAGAGGTAATGACGAGATCCTGCCCCTTCTGAAGCTGCAATCCGACCTTGATGGCGACTTCCGCCAGCTTCTCGAGTTTGACGGGATCGACGGAGCTGTGGCTCTGGGGCATGAACGTCATGGGATCAACTGCCTTCTGATATCTACGACGGGAGGTGAAAGACTTAGACCCCTTTACGGCGAAAATGAAGCGCTCCGGCCAATTCATCTCGCCTCAGGCGATCAGCGCCGCAGCTGTCGCTTTCAGTGCTTTTAGCGCGTCCTTGGGGTCCAGCCGCACTTGCAGCCCACGCTGTCCGCCATTGATATAAACCAGCGGTTCGGCCAGCGCCGTTTCCTCGATTGCCGTCGGAACGATCTTCTTCTGCCCGAAGGGACTGATACCGCCGACATGGTATCCCGTCAGCCGCTCCGCATCGGTCGGTTTCATCATATTGGCCGACTTGCCACCAAAGGTGCCCGCGAGCTTTTTCATGCTGACCTCGCGGTCGGAGGGCACGACCACACAGACCGGCTTCCCATCCACCTCCGCCATCAACGTCTTCAGCACGCGATGCGGCTCCTCACCCAAGGCTTCGGCCGCCTGCAGCCCGACGCGCTCGGCATTCGGATCGTAGTCATAGGTGTGAATTGTAAAGGCGATGCCTGCCTGCGTGAGAACCTGCGTGGCGCGGGTGGTCTTGGACATGGCTCAGCCCTCGAACGTCCGCTCGTAAATCTCCGGTTTGAAGCCGATCAGCAGCTTGTCATCAGCTTCCAGCACGGGACGCTTGATCATCGAGGGTTGGTCGAGCATCAGCGCGATCGCCTTCTCGCGGTTGAGGTCCTCGCGAGCAGCGTCCGGCAACTTGCGGAAGGTCGTGCCTGCACGGTTGAGCACCGTTTCCCAGCCTGCCTCGTCGATCCAGCGTTCCAGATGCGCGCGGTCGATGCCGACAGCCTTGTAGTCATGGAAGTCATAGGCAACGCCGTGGTCCTCCAGCCAGCTGCGGGCCTTCTTCATCGTGTCACAGTTCTTGATACCGTAGATGGTAGCGACCATGGGGTTCGATCTCCCTGTTTCGGCAGGGAGATATCACGGCGGATAAGCGCTGCAAACGTCGTTCGGCGTTTATCCCTCGAGCTCTTCGATGAGCGCCGGCAGGTCGGCCACGGTCTCGATAATGTAGTCGGCGCCGGCGGCGATCAGTTTCTCGCCGATCCTTTTGTGCAGCTCGGCCCGCGCCTCCGGCGAAAGCGCATCCACTTCTTCGGGCGTCAGGCCGGCTTCATTGCCGGAGAGCGTTACGCCGACCGTCACGCAGCCGGCGGCAGCACCTTCGGCAATACCCGGTTCCGTATCGTCGACCTTCAGGACGGCAGAGGCCGGATAGACCATCAGATCGACGAAGCATTTGTACATGCCGATCGGCGTCGGCCGGCCGAGCGGCAGGTCATCGGCGCAGATCAGGTTGTCGGGCGCATAGCCCTGTTCGGCGGCAAGCGGCAGCACGCGCTCCATGATCGAGCGCGTATAGCCGGTGGTCGAGCCGATCTTCATCTGCCGCTCACGCAAGTACTCGATCGTCCTCAGCGCGCCCGGTACCAGTGCGCAGTAATTGCTCACGACCGCCTCGTTGAGCGGCACGAAGAGTTCGTAGACCTTATCGATTGCCGATTCGTCAGGGGAGGTACCGCATGCAGCCTGCCAGCGGGCGGCAATATGCGGCTCGGCCAGCATTGCCGCAATATGCGCGCGCTTTGGAAGCCCCATCGGTTTGCGGGCATCGGCGATCGTCACTTCGATGCCGAACTTGCCGAAGGTTTCCACAAAGGCGCCCATCGGCGCGAAGGAGCCAAAATCGATGACCGTGCCGGCCCAGTCGAAGACCACTGCCTTGAATTGCGTCATGCTGCGCTCCCGTAAAGATCTTCGATGGTTTCCTCGCCGATGCCGAAAGCAGTGGATGCACCGCAGCCCGCCGTGACCACGACGATGCGCAACGCGTCGGAAGGCTTGTCGGTGAACCGCCAGCGGTCCGGGGCGGAGGCATAGGTGCCGATCCAACGCTCGGTGATGAAGCGTCCCGGCAGGTTGAGCACGGTGTCCAACTCGTCGAGGATCAGCCTGTCGACCCGCTCCAGCCCAAAGGGATCGGGCGTTTCGGAATAATGATGGCTGTCGCCGACGACGAGCGAGCCGTCCTCCGACTGCGTGACGATCAGATGGATGCCGTTTTCGCGCTCGGGCTTGAATTCCCGGTCGAGCCTCGCCTTGAGCACAGTCGCCTCCGGTAACTCGGCATAGCCGAGATAGCGTCCAAGCCCGAGATCGGACATGACGGCTGTGCCGAGCGAAACCCGTTGCGCCGGAACGACGCGCATCATCTGCAGTTTGCAGCGCGTTACGTTGAAAGCAGCGATCCGGTCGGCAAACAGGCTCTTGAAATCATCGCCCGGGCAGACGACCACTGTTTCCGCCTCGATCACCCCTGCAGTCGTTTCGACTCGCGGCGGTTCGACGGCACTCACCGCCGTGGAGCGGCGGAACTCGATGCCGTATTTGACTTCAAGATACCGCGCGAGCAGGGGAATGGCAGTTCGGGACTCCACGCGCAGCTCATGCGGGCTGTAGAGTGTAAACGGCGCTGCCTCCGGCCGCAGCGCCGGCACGAGCCGCCGTGCTTCGTCGACCGTCAGTCTTTCGCAGCCTTCTCCCATTTCGGTCCGCAGAAAGGCATCGATCACGCCTTCGGATTCGTCGAGCCTCGCTGCCAGCAAAAGCCCGCGCTGCAGGACATCGATGCCGGCCTCGTCCACCACTTCGGCCCAGATATCACGGGCCTTCCGTGCCTTGCCCCAGCAGTCGCCAGCCTGCTGGCCGGTCACCGTCACAAATCCGAAATTGCGCACCGAGGCGCCGTTTGCCTGTGCGTCGCGGTCTATAACCACAACGCGTTTGCCGCGCTTTGCCGCCGCCAGCGCATGCGCCAGCCCGATAATTCCTGCGCCGACGATCGCAACGTCGTATTGCGGCATGAAAGCTCCTTCGCAACATGTCTGCAACGGCTTGGCGGATTATCTTGAAGCCTGTGTGACAGTTGCGCGGAGCCTTACATTCGCGTGTGGAAAAGAACGCCGGTTCAGTCTTCCAGCGCGCCGGCCCTCCGCGTCGCCTTGCTCGGCCGGTCGGCCGCGATCTTCACTATGTCGCCTCGCCGGCGCACCAGCCGATCGGACGTGCGGGTCAGCAGCAGCCCGCCCTGCGGCGCCAGGATGTGGATATCGCCTTCGGCAAAGCCGGGTCGGGTGATGATCGTCGCCAGAAGCTCTCCTTCAGAAACACGTTCGCCGATATTGCGATGGAACAACACTGTGCCACCCTGCGGCGCGCGCACGATCTCGACATTGTCGAGCGGCACGGCCGGTCCGAAGAAGGTCTTGTCACCGCCTGCCCGGCCGTTGACGACACCACGCCCGATCAGGAATTGCAGCAGGCCTTCGGCGTCTTTTGCGGCCATATCGGGATAGACGTCGCGCCGGCCGCGCAGCTCCACCGTCACCGAAAGCTTGCCCGGAAGCTTTGTCTTGCGCTCGCCTGGCACCTCATATTTCCAGGCAAAACCGACCGCTTCTTCAAAGGCGGAGCTTTCGCCATCAGAAAGCAGCACTGCTTCCATGTCGAGCGCATTGGCAAGGTCCGCTGCCTCCGGCCAGAAGGCCTCATCGATATAGGCATATTGCAGCGATTCATCATCGCAATGCAGATCGAGCACCAGATCGGCCCCGAGTGCCATGTCAATCAGCTTTCGCTTCAATCGATCTGTAGCCGGATAATCATCGAGACCGTCAAGCAACTCCTCCCGGTCGCGAACCGAGATCAGCGGAAAATCCCGATTGAAATTGGTCCGCGATCCCAAATCGAAGCGGCCCTGCAACTCGCCGAAATGCGATTGCGCCGCCCCGATCGGATTTGCCTGCGGCACGAGCGTGATATCGCCGGCGATACGTCCTTCGCTTTCTGCTTGCCCGAGTTGAAGGCAGAGAAAATGCGCAAGCGCCGTTCCCGGCAGTTCATTGGAATGCAACGCGGCCTGGATATAGACCTTCGGCGCCGCCGGATCGCTTCCCCTGAAGCGCATGACCGGCAACCGCCATTCGATGCCGGGCGTATCGCCGGGGATGATGATCTCTGAAACGTCCACTGTCTTGCTCCGCATGTGCATATTGAGTGGGGAGTTTTAGGCGAATCCCCACCCGCGGTGCAAGCGCAGCTCAGCCGATGAGAGGCCACCGGTTGATGACGTGATGCTCGCTCTTCCCGTAGATACTGTGAATCAGCAGGAACTCCTGGACGGTCCAGCGCACAGGTCGGTCAAGCTTTTCAGGCAGCACGGTCTTGCGATCATAGACCATCGTCATGTGCGGCGTCAGATGTCCGCCAACATTATAGGGTAGCCCGGCCTCGTAGAGACCTTCTTGAATTTGGTTGCGAAGATCCAGCAGGCCTTCGTTTTCTTGCCTGCCACAGATGACGAAAGCCTGCGCTTGGCCAGGATGCTTGAAGCTCATGGCCTCGTCGAGAACAATTTCGAACGGCTGGGCACGCACTGTCGCGGCGACTTGTTCAGCGCCGAACACGATATCATCCGGGAGCCGACGGTAGGCGCCAATGCCGTTCAGCGTGACATGAAGCACTGCGTTGGGCCGCGAGGGGCCGGTCAGAGAATGTCTATTGCGATACATTTGCGCGATGTCCAGCGCCTCGGATGCCGCTTCGATGGTTGGACGAAGCGCGAAGAAAATCCTGTCGTGAAATTCTCCGACAAGATCGGATTTCTTCTGCGGGCCTGCGCTATTCGGATCGAGTGGAAAATGAGGCATTTGAACTACGGACTACATCGCCCGCCTCCTTGTTTCGACAAGGAGGAGCATAACCGGATTGACATTATAGTCAAAAACAAAACATGAACAAAATGTTTTGTATGGATATTAAAGACAGAAACGGCTGCCGCAAGGCAGCCGTTTGTTGGCGTCAATCAAGCGTTGAGGCAAGCCTTATGCAGCGTTCTTGACGAGCTCAACCGCCTTCTTGGGAGACCTGGTGCGGGCTGCCTTCGGCGGCGCGAGACGAAGAACATCGTCTGCCAGCAAGCGGGCATTGTCTTGCGCCTTGTCGAGATTGCTGACACGGGCAGGGTCCATCGTGTAGAGGCTGCCGCCGGAAACGAACATATCGCGATAGGCGGCACGCTCGATCAGCGCCGTGTCGATGACATTGACTTGTTGCTTGGCGAGCAGACCCTTTACGGCGAGCAATGCGCGCGTCGTGATGATCGAGCTGATGCGGGTCAGCACGACCGAATGCGGGATGCGAATATCATGCTGGGCCGCGAGCTGCTTCAAGATCTCAAGCACCTGCGCGCCGCCGACGGCATCCATGGCGCAGCCCTGCACCGGAACCATCACATGATCTGAAAAGCCGATGGCCTTCGCCATCAGCGGGGTCATCCCGGCCGGCAGGTCGATGATGACATAACCGCCCCGTTTCTTGAGGTCCTTGATCTGCTGTTCGATCGTATCTTCACTGACGCCTGGCATGACGGCGAAATTGGCTGCTTCCCCTGTCAGGCGGTGCCAGCGTGTGGCCCATTGCTGAGGGTCTGCATCCAGAACGGAAACGCGATGGCCACGGCGAGCCAGTTCTGTGGCAAGAACGAGGGCGACCGTCGTTTTGCCGGCGCCTCCTTTCGTATTCGCAAAAGTAAGTGTTGGCATCGATTACCTCGGGTTGATGAGTTGGCGGCACTCATCCCTGAGAGAGACGCGTCTCGGGCTTAAAGGACAGCGGCTTTCGCAGTGATGAGTTGAAAAGGTCAAACAGCAACCTTGCGTGGCGCTGTTTTATCCTGCTGTCCGAGGTTGATTTTTTCTGGGTGCTATTAGTGAGCAAAGGCTGTAATGCATACGCGCCTTCTTCTCTTGCGAAGAATTGCGTATCTTGAACTGGTCCAGTTTGCGCGGATCCGATCAAGCAATATGGAAATGATGTGCATCATTAGGGCCCGATATTTTCTACGACAGGACTGACTCCATATATCGGGCGTCACGCGCTATCCGCCTGTATACGTAAATTGTTGGTCAAATCACCGACCGATCCAGTACTTATAATTTCACATTCTCTGTGAACCACTCAAGAAATTCTGTCCCGTCAAAAGTTGCTTCGCTGCTTTTGAGATTGTCTGAAATAATGCTCAAATTATTGGTAGATTTTAGTAGCCCCATTATGCTCATCGCGATCGCTTCGCCGTCCTTTTCGGCCTTTAAAAACGTCCCCGATGGTTTCGAAAAAACAAGAGTCAATCTTAGTTTCTCTCCCGGTTCTATTTTTATCTGTAACGGGATGCCAAGCTTCACATTCCAATATTTCGCGCCTCTTTCACGCGTGTCGATACCGTAGTCAAACGATCCAGAGACGGGGTATCCGAACTCCGCATCGGGCTTTTCTGTCGCCACCCCTATCACTGCGCCTTTTCCGTCTAATCCGACCTGCACGTTATACGTAACACTGTCGATAAAACCTGAAATTCCCGCGGCTTTTAATTCTAGATCTGAAGATAAATTAAGAGATTTTGTCCATGCTGGTACGACATTCGATGGATTTGATAGTGTAAATTCGATAGCGAATTTATCCTTATTTGTAGATTTTAATACTATTACATTTGATATAGCAGGAGAAACAGCCTTTATATCCTTCGATAACCCTAAAATGGTATCCGACAAAGTTTTATCAGAAATACTAAGGCTTTCGGCTATTTCAAGAACTGCTAATAGTTGTTTACGATTAAGCGTTGAATTCAATTTCAATTGCTCTATTGCTAATTTTTGATCTTCGGAAAAAGATTTAAATTCGGCCATAATTGACTGAAATTGTTCCAAACTTACCGAGCAGTTGCCAATACAGCTATCTTCAACATTACCTTCGATGACAATTCCGCCGGTCTCTGCTTTAACTCTTGGTTCTTGCGCTAACACAGGTGCAGTGTTCTGCGCCGCACCGGTGAGTAAGGAGGCAATAAGACTGGCAATGCAAAAATAAAAGCGCATCTGCTTACCCTACGGTTGCCTGTCTTTCTGCTGCGTCGATTGCGTACTCACTCTTGAGTTGGTAGCATTCCCACCGATAACTATTCCTCCAGCGGTGGCGCTGGTTCCGGCCGTTGGGGCGTTCGAAATGTTGTCTGAGGGATAGAAATAGACAAACAACGTCCAGAGTCCGCCAATTGCGATTACGAGACCGCCACCCATCCAGGCAATAATCTCTCTTTGTTCCTTTGAAGGCAGGTAAAGTTTCGGTCGGCCCATAAGTAAATACTCCTCGATAGTGAGCTGACAATCTCTGTTATCGGGCAGAGAATACTTTGTCGTTCGAGAAAATAATCTACAGGTGCAGTTTACTCGCAGACATACGAATCCATTCGTCTGCAGAAATATTGTAGCATATGATAGAAGTTGTGAGAAGGCAGTAATAACCGCTCCGCATCACGTTTGACCAGGTGCCGATATCCGTTAAAATTGTGCGAGAAAATTTTAAGAAAACCAATCGGCGAGGTGAGGCATCAAAAGAAATAACGCCATCTCGCCGGCGACCTGCCGGGCGTCAGTCGCGCGATATGCACAGCCCCGCGAGAAGCGGAGCGTAGACGGCGAGCCTGCGGGATACGAACTCGGTAAAGAGCTGCACGCGCTTCGTCTTGCGCGTCTCCCCCTGTGTGAGAAGCCAGAGCGTTCCATACATGTGCAGGTCGGTGCCCGGCACCCTCACCAGTAAGGGGTCGGCATCTCCGACGAAGCAAGGCAGTGTCGTGATCCCGAGCCCCTGCCGTACAGCAACGATCTGCGCCTCGGCGTCCGTAATCCTGAATGGACCCCCCGCGGTGTGAACCTCACCCTCGCTAGCCCAATCCGGAATTCCATGAATGCTTATGACGATCCACCGGATGGGATCAGGCGCGCCCGCACGCCATGCGGCTAGTCGGTCGCGGGACATGTAGACTCCACCGAACAGCTCCGGTCCCTTCAGGCCGTGAAGATTGAGCGGCAGCGTTTTGCGGTCGTAAACGACGCGGATCGCCACGTCGGCCTCTCTGTTCGTAAGATTTGCCAGCTCGCCGGACGACGAGATTTCCATCTCGATGTCCGGATGCAGGCGCGCGAAATCGGCGAAATCCGGCATGAGCAGGTGTGTCGCGAGTGTCGGAGCCAACGTCACCCGCAGAAGCCCGCGCACGCTTTGGTCGCGCCCGAAGACGCGCGTCTCCAGCTGGTGTGACGACGCTTCCATCTGGTTGGCAAGCTCGAGGACCTCCTCGCCCGCAGCCGTCAGGCGATAACCCGAAGGCAGCTTTTCGAACATCCGCGCCCCGAGGCGTTCTTCGAGCTGTGCGATGCGTCGCAGCACGGTCGAGTGATACACCCCGAGGCTCTCGGCGGCAGCCCGCACTGAGCCTCCGCGCGCCACAGCCAGAAAGTAGCGAATGTCATCCCAGTCGATCATGGTGCAATCCTGCACCGCCCGGTGCGCCTTCCAAAGCCGTCTCTACTGCATCGTACTGCAGTATTGGTGGTCATCAAAGCCCATGTTGACAAGCGCGATATCGACTGTCGCGGCAGCATCATTCGTCAGGCCGGATCGATTTTGCACCACCGATGTGCGCGCTTCCGCACTCACCGCCTGAATCCTGCGGACCTATGTTGAGGGTCTCGGGGCGTCCCCGAACGACCAGGGGCAACGAAGGATGCATGACATGAACAGACTGAATGGAAAGACTGCCGTTATCACCGGTGGCGCTACCGGCATCGGCCGCGCCGCAGCAAAGCGCTTCATCGAGGAGGGCGCCTTCGTCTTCATCTTCGGCCGCCGGCAAGACGCGCTCGACGCGGCTTTGGCGGACCTCGGGCCGAATGCCCGCGCGGTGAAGGGCTCGGTCTCCGATCTGGCCGACCTCGACCGACTCTACGCGGCGGTGGCGGCCGAGCGCGGAACCCTCGATATCGTCTTTGCCAATGCCGGGGCGGGAAGCCCGCTTCCGCTCGGCAAGATCACCCCCGAGCACATCGATGAAACTTTCGACACCAATGTGAAGGGTACGATCATGACGGTCCAGAAGGCGCTGCCGCTGATGGGGGAAGGCGGTTCGATCATCCTGACCGGCTCTAGCGCCGGCACCACGGGCGCCCCGGCATTCAGCGCCTACAGCGCGAGCAAGGCGGCAGTGCGCAACCTCGCGCGGACCTGGGCGGAAGACCTTAAAGGCACCGGCATCCGTGTAAATGTGCTGTCGCCCGGGGCGACGGCGACCGAACTGGCGAAGGAAGCGCTCGGCGAGGAGGGCCAGAAGGTCTTCGCCTCGATGACCCCGCTTCAGCGTATGGCCGATCCGGCGGAGATCGGAGCGGTGGCTGCATTTCTCGCGTCGCCGGACAGCAGCTTCATGACCGCCAGCKAGGTCGCGGCCGACGGCGGCCTCGCGCAACTCTGACGCGTTCCGCCGGGCTAGGCCGGGGGATCAATATCAACACGGAGAAGTATTATGAGCTATGCGATTATAGGATTCGGTGCGGTAGGCCAGGCTCTCGCCCATACCTTCGCCCGTAAAAACATCGACGTGGCCGTCGCGAGCCGCCGGCCGGCCGAGGCGTTGGCGCCGCAGGCTCGGGCGATTGGACCCGGCGTCGTCGCCAAGTCGTTGCGGGATGCACTCGAGGCCGACACAATCATCTTGGCGGTCCCGTTCGGTGAGCATCGCGAGGTCGCGAAGGCCCTGCCGAGCTGGGAAGGCAAGACAGTCATCGACGCCACGAACGCCTTTGGAGTTCTCGTTGAAGAGCTGGACGGTCTCCCGTCCTCCGCCTTCGTCGCGAAGGCGTTCACCGGCGCCAAGCTCGTGAAAGGTTTCAATCACCTGGTTGCGGCCACCTTGGCCGCCGATCCGATCGTCGAGGGCGGACACCGGGTCGTCTTTCTGTCGAGCGACGACGAGGACGCGATCGCTCCCGTGGCGGCCTTGGCCAAACGACTCGGGTTCRCACCCGTCACGCTCGGAAAGCTCAACGAGGGTGGCGCGCTGGTGCATGCACGCGGCCGCACTTGGGGCCAGCTCATCTTCCAGGATTTGTTCAAGAAGGAGCAGTAATCGATCTGTGACCGTGTGATCGACGCCGAGAACTGGTCGCGCGCTAGCTTCTTCGAGCAGCGCGCGACCGAGTATTTGAAGGCCACAAAGTCGCGTAGGTTGGGGTGGGCCTGACGGCGCATGGGCGCCGTTCGAAGAGCGGGGAGACGCCCGACGGAGCGGCAGATCTGCGGGTCGCCTTGAACCTATCGACTGCTACCGATGGCCCCAGGGTTCGCTCGAATGTCCTCTGCTTCCGATACTACTCCCCTTCACTCCCACTCGATCGTGCCCGGCGGCTTGCTCGTCACATCATAAACGACGCGGTTGATGCCGCGGACTTCGTTGATGATGCGGGTGGCGGCGCGGCCGAGGAATTCCATATCGTAATGGTAGAAATCCGCCGTCATACCGTCGACGGAGGTGACGGCGCGCAGTGCGCAGACGAATTCGTAGGTACGGCCGTCGCCCATGACGCCGACGGTCTGGACAGGCAGCAGCACGGCGAAGGCCTGCCAGATGGCGTCATAGAGGCCGGCCTTGCGGATCTCGTCGAGATAGATCGCATCGGCTTCGCGCAGGATCTCGAGCTTTTCGCGGGTGATGCCGCCGGGGCAGCGGATAGCGAGGCCCGGACCCGGGAAGGGGTGGCGGCCGATGAAGCTGTCAGGCAGGCCGAGTTCCTTGCCGAGGGCGCGCACTTCATCCTTGAAGAGCTCACGCAGCGGCTCGACGAGCTGCATCTTCATGCGCTCCGGCAGGCCGCCGACATTGTGGTGCGACTTGATGGTGACGGAGGGGCCACCAGTGAAGGAAACGGACTCGATCACATCGGGATAGAGCGTGCCCTGGCCGAGGAAATCGGCGCCGCCGAGCTTCTTGGCTTCATCCTCGAAAGTCTCGATGAACAGGCGACCGATGATCTTGCGCTTGGTTTCCGGGTCCGAGACGCCTTCGAGTTCGCCGATGAAGCGATCGGCTGCATCGACATGGATCAGGTGCAGGTTGTAGTGCTCGCGGAACATGGCGACGACGCCCGCCGCCTCGTCCTTGCGCATCAGGCCGTGGTCGACGAGGATACAGGTGAGCTGGTCGCCGACCGCCTCGTGGATGAGCAGCGCCGCAACGGAGGAGTCTACACCGCCCGAAAGGGCGCAGATGACACGCTTGTCGCCGACCTGTTTGCGAATGTCGTCAACCGCCTTCTGGCGATAAGCCGACATGGTCCAGTCGCCCTTGATGCCGGCAATGTTGTGAATGAAGTTAGCGATCAGCTTTGCGCCATCAGGCGTGTGCACGACCTCCGGATGGAACTGCACGCCGTAATATTTGCGTTTCTCGTCGGCGATGAAGGCGTATGGCGCGTTGGAGGAGGTTGCAACAACCTCGAAGCCCTCGGGCAGTCTCGTCACGCGGTCGCCATGGCTCATCCAGACCTGATGGCGGGAGCCTTTGGACCACAATCCCTCAAAAAGAGCGCAGTCCTCATCGACTTCGAGGAAGGCGCGTCCGAATTCGCGGTGATGACCGCTCTCCACGAGGCCGCCGAGCTGCATGCACATCGTCTGCTGGCCGTAGCAGATGCCGAACACCGGAAGGCCGCTGTCGAAGATGATATGCGGCGCCCTTGGCGATCCTTCATCCACCGTCGAGGCCGGGCTGCCGGACAGGATCACGGCTTTCGGCTGGAGGCGATTGAAGCCCTCTTCGGCGGACTGGAAGGGAACGATCTCGCAATAGACACCGGCTTCACGCACGCGTCGTGCGATGAGCTGGGTCACCTGGCTGCCGAAATCGACGATGAGAACGCTATCGGGATGTGCTGTCTGGGTCATGGCGAGCCTTTAATGAAAAGCGCCTCTGCTTGCAATCCGGGAATTCGGCCGCAGCCGGGTTTTATTGTCCCGATTGTCCCTGTTTTCAGCCCTTAGAACCAGAAAACGCCATCTTCCAGGGCAGTAAACAGACTGTCGACGGCATAGGAAAGTTTGCGGTCGACGATGTGCAGATATTCTGTCCAGCCGGAAATATGCTGTAGCTCGACTGCGCCATCCGAAATGCCGCGAAGGCCGATCAGGGGCAGCTTGTAGCCCTGGCAGGCGCGCAGCACTGCATAGGTTTCCATGTCGACCATGTCGGCTGCGATATTGGCATAGGCCGCACCGGAGACGACATTGCCGCCGGTCGAAAGGGTGGCTTCGGGAACACCGGGAATGCGCAGCGGCAGATCGAGGTCTGCCGGCAGGTCGAGGAAGGGCGTCTTGCCCTTTTCGAAGCCGAGAGGCGAGGCGTCCATGTCGCGGTAGGAGACGGAGGTGACCTGATAGACCTCGGTCTGTTGCAGCCGCGCCGAGCCGGCCGAGCCGAGCGATACCACGAGATCGGGCAGATCGTCGGATGCATCGAGACGGGAGAGCGATTTGGTGAGGGCGATCGCCGCCTCGACCGGGCCGACGCCAGTCATCAGCGGCTCGATGCGTGAGCGCAGGAACGGACCATATTCGGCCTCTGCGGCCATGACGAACAGGATGGATTTGCCTGCGACCGACTTCAGTTCGAATTTCATCCCGTAATTCCCTCTCTTCCGCGGATAACCATCATCGTGCCGGTCATGGATGCGATGAGCTTCGCAGGCCCATCGCTGATCGCATAACCTCGCCCATCGGCGACGATGATGTTGGAGCCGGGTTTCGTGATCTCGCCCCTGAAGAGGAAGCGTTCGCCGCGCCCCGGCGACATGAGGTTGACCTTGAACTCGATCGTCAGGATCGAGGCGTCAGGATCGATAACGCTGTAGGCGGCAAATCCGCACGCCGAATCGAGCGCGGCGGAAATGATGCCCGCGTGCAAAATGCCGTGCTGCTGTGTCAGTTTGACGTCGAAAGGAAGCTCGATTTCCACCACGCCGTGCTCGACGCGTGTCAGCTCCGCGCCGATCGTGTGCATTGCCGCCTGGCGGGAAAAATTCTGGCGGATCCGCTCCCGGAAATCGCCCCTGTCGGTATTGTTCATCGCAGTCCCTCTCGCAGCCGCGAAAGTGGCATGACCGGCCGGATTCGACAAGGTTTCAATCCGGCTTACGATGTTTTTGTCTTTCGGTCGAATTTCGATCACGCGGCTCTCTCTGGTCATCTATTCGACTGGATCGTTTCCGCCCAGGGAGCCACGCCAGTCGTCTCACGGACGGCCTGCAGCACTTCGTCCGTCAGTGCCGCGCCGTGGCAAGCTCGACCCGTTCGATGCTCTGGGCAATTCGTCGCCCGAAAAAGGCGACGGATACACATCCTGTCATGGGCGCGACGACTGAATTTCCGCTTCGTCGCGTCCGTCCTGGGATCATCCCGAAACCTCTTCTGAATAAGGCCCCGCAGGATTATGATCGACCGAAGCTGAGGGCGAGCCGATGAAGAGATTTTCTCAATCTGTGGACGATTATGAGGCGTGGCTGGCAAACGAGCTGCAGGGCGAGCTCGTGCACGAGGATCTCGACGAGAAACACCGGAAGATGTGCGACGAGGCCTTCGCGTTCTTGCGAGCCACCTACTGGCGTTGGTCCGAGATCATCTACGACGTCAGGCCCGAGCTTGCCGACATGCCGCAAGTGCTGTCGATCGGGGATACGCATCTGGAGAATTTCGGGACCTGGCGGGATATCGAGGGACGGCTCGTCTGGGGTGCCAATGATTTCGACGACGCGGCGATCATGCCCTACGGGCTGGATCTCGTGCGGCTGGTGGCAAGCGCCGTTCTGGCTCAGTCGGATGACGGGATTTCCGGCAGGGCGATCGCCGAGCTCATCCTCGCCGGCTATGTGCGCGGCCTCGAGCACCCGGCTCCGGTCATCCTGGAGCGCGATCATCCTTGGCTCCGCGACAAGCTTTTGCTTTCGGAAGATGAGCGGAAAGACTTCTGGGAAAAATGCGATAAGCGCAAACCCGGCAAAAGGCCGGCACCCGGCCGTTTTGTCGAGGCCTTGAAAAATGCTCTGCCGAGGGGTTCGGGAAATGCCACACCTGTACCGGTGACGAAGGGGACGGGAAGTCTCGGGCGGCCGCGTTTCATCGCCTATGTGAAGGAGTGGCGCGGCGGCCCAGTGTTGCGTGAAGCCAAGGCGCTTGTGCCCTCCGCCTGGTCTTTGGCCAGATCAGGAGATCACGTCATCAGAACCGGCGTCATCGCCGCCGGACGGATGCGCAGCCCCGATCCCCATTTCGTTGTAACCGGTCGCATTCTCGTTCGCAGGCTTTCGCCCAACAGCCGCAAGATCGAGATCAAGAGCGATGCGAAGACCCTGTTGAACGGCTCGATGCTGGAACTGATGGGCTTCGAGATCGCCAACTGCCATTCAGATGACKCAGCAAGTGTTGCGGCAATTCGCAATGATCTGCGCTCCCGCGGCGAGAACTGGCTTTACGAGGCGGCGCGGGCAACCGCGGAAGCCACTGAAAGGGACTGGAAGGCTTACCGTACGGACGCTTGCTGAGCGATGCGCACGATATGCTGGTCCCAGGCGACATCGCTTTGAGCGGAAAGGAAATTGCCGTCATAGGATGAAACGGCAAAACCATCAGGTGCCGGCGCAATGCCTGCGGCATCGGGAATGCTTTCCTCGCGCAGTACCTTGCCCGTCTTCCCATCGATGGTGACGGACGCACCGGCGATCGGCGAGGTAACACCGACGAGCCCTTCCTTCCGGTTGACGGCGATCGCCCCGACATAACTGGCAAGTAGCCGTGTCGTCTCCTCGGGCAGGTCTATGAAAACAAGATCCTCGCCCTTGGCGAAATGGCCGACCAACGGTGGTAGATCCTTGCGGTGACCTTCGTATTGGCAGGCAAACCAGATGCGGCCGCTGGCGTCGATATCGACATGGCGTGTGGAGACTGACGACCATTGCGGCGGCAGCGTGTGTTTTTCGATCAGTGCGCCGGTCACCGCATCGATGAGCGCCAGCGACGGCTGCATATTGCCGAGATTGAGCTTGGTGCGGCCAAAGTCTGGATGGGTCTCGATACCGCCATTGGCAACTACAAGTATGCGGCCGTCATCGGAAACCGTCATGTCGTGCGGACCGACGCCATAGGTCTCATACTCGCCGATGCGGGCAAAACGGTTCGTCGCATCGTAGAGGCCGATCATGCCCCTGTTATTGTCGAAGTCGTTCTCACTGGCATAGAGCAGCCGTCCATCCGGCGAAAAGGCGCCGTGGCCGTAGAAATGCCGGTCCTCCGGCGAGGTGATGACGATGGGCTCTGCCTGGTTCCGGGGATCGAAGATCATGGCGAATGTGCCGGGCCGGCGCGCAAAGGCGACGGTGCGGCCGGTGGCGCTGCTATGGGCCATGCCGTGGGCGCGGTCGGGAAGCGTCACCTGATCGACAATCTCGCCACGCTCGGTGACCGTTGCCACGGCGAAGGAGCCGTTGGCGGCACGGATGCCGGAGGCATAGACGGCATCGGCGCGGTCGAGCGCCAACAGCGCCTGCGGCTTCAGCGCGGCCAGGAAGCCGATGCCGGCGGCCTTGATGAAACCGCGTCTGTCGATGGCGGCGCTGCGCCACACTGGCTCAGTCCCCGTCCGAGAAGGAGAAGCCGGCCGAAAGGCCGATCGCGGCGCCATACTGGTCGCTGATCGTGGTGATAAGGTCGCGGCTCTCGGTCAGCAGCGTATCGAGCTTGGCCTTTTCCGCATCGCTGACGGCGACTTCGATATCCGGGTTCAGCTTGGAGACGCTGTCGATGATCGTCTTGAGCTTGGTGTCGATCGCATCGGCAACCTGCTTCTTCTCCGGCGGCAACAGCTCGGCCATGCCGGCCTTCTGCCAGAGCGTCCGGATGCCCTCGAGATTGGCAGCCATGGACTTCCAGGTGTTCTTGGAGCGCCAGTAGATCGCCATGCGCGGGCGAGCAGGCGTATCCTTGCCCTTGTAGAACTGCTCCAGCCGCTGATCGCGGACATTCTCGGCGCCGTGGACGAGGATGCCGAGAAGGGCGGTGACGGCCTCCTTGTTGTCCATGAAATCGTCGCTCTGCGGGCCGGGATGCTTCCAGCTCGCCTGCACGCCGTCAGGCTTCTCCCAGGCGGCGACCACTTCGCCGGCCTCTCGCTGGATATTGCCGGCGACCGCTTGGCCGTAGAGGCAGCGGAAGCCGCCCTTCTGCTTGATGAGATCTTCAGAACCGCTGCCGTAAAGTACATATTCGAGCGCGGTCAGGCCCTGCAGGGCCACACTTTTGCCGGCGATGGCATCGACGGCCGTGTCCTTCGGATCGGCCTTGGCGATAAGCGCCTGCACCTGCTTGAGGCCGACGCCCTTGCGGTCGGGATAGAAGAGGATGTGTTCGAAGAGATTGTCCTGGATGACCGGGCCTGTCTGCACGATCTCGATGGTCGACCAGTAACGGATCGTATCGTCGAAAGTGGATTTGGCGCGGTCGAGCGTCTGCTGCGTGCCGGATGCGCAGAGATCGTTCATGGCGGTCGTCAGGCGTGCGGCCGATTGCTGCATGTTGCGGTAGCCGGGGCGGATGACCTCATCGACGGCGCGCTGCATGACTGAGGGCACGGCATCCTCGTTGAGGCCCGAAGCGGGCGGTGCGGCGCTCTGGGCGGCTGCCGATGTGGCAAGGCCGGTCAGGGCGAGGCAAAGGAGGGTATGCCAGGGGCGCATCAGAGTGACTCCAGGAATGTAATCAGGGCCTCTCTATCGTCTTTTGACAGCGAGGAGAATGCGTTACGGGCTTTTTCAGCTTCGCCGCCATGCCAGAGGATCGCTTCGGTGAGATTTCTGGCGCGGCCGTCATGCAGGAAGAAGCTGTGTCCGCTGACAGTCCGGGTCAGTCCTATACCCCATAGCGGAGGCGTGCGCCATTCACGTCCGCTGGCAAGTCCTACTTGCTGTCCGTCCGCCAGGCCATCGCCCATGTCGTGCAGCAGGAAATCCGAATAGGGCCAGATAAGCTGGAAGGATTGGGCCTTCTCAGCGGTATCGCGGCGGGTGACGAACTTCGGCACGTGGCAGGAAATGCAGCCGGATTCGTAGAAAAGCTGCTTGCCGCGCAGGGTCCCGGCAAAGCTCGCCTTGCGGCGTGCCGGCACGGCGAGGTTCTCTGAATAGAAGGTGACGAGATCAAGCACAGGGCCCGGGGCTTCCTCGTCGCCGAGGCGTTTCTGCACGCCATCAGGCATGCCGAGACATTTTGTCTCGGCCGCAGTGCAATCGCCATACGCATTAGGCGCGTCCGGCGTCGAAATGCCGATGTCGTTGGAAAAGGCGTCGGCGCTTTGGTCGCGTACCGTGGCGTTCTGCGCCTTCCAGCCGAAACGGCCGAGCGCAATCTTGCCATTACGGTGGTCGCGCACGATGGCCGCCTTGCCGGAGATTCCATCGTGATCGAGATCGGCAGGGTCGGCGTGAGCGAGAATATCTGCCTCGGGGATTGCCTGGATCAGCCCGAGGCCGATCATCGCCGGGGCAACGCGCGCAGAGATCGTCGTCGCCGGATCGAACGGACCATAGGCAAGGTCATCGGCGGAATAGACAGGCTTGCGCAGGCTCACCGTCCCGCCGCGGGCAAGTGCCGCGATCTCCTCTGTATAGCTGACGGCAATCTTGCCTTCGGCGGCAAGCCCGGGAACGGCAAGATCCTGAAGCTGGTGGCCGTAAACCGGATCGGGGAAATTGACGACATCGGCCCCGGCGATCGCTTTTTCTTCCTCAGGTGTTTTTGCCGCACGGGCTACGCGAAGGACCATCGACGTGGCGCTCGGACCACCCTCCGGTGGTTTGCCGCGGCCGTCATTGGCGTGACAACTCATGCAGGAGCGGGCATTGAAAAGTGGGCCGAGCCCGTCGGACGCCTGCGTCGAGGAGGGTGCAGAGACCCAGAGTTTGCGGAAGAGTGCATTGCCGAGTCGGAAACTCTGTTCTTCCTCGAAGGGAATATTGGCGGCGATATGCGAGAAGCTGTCTTCGGTGATCGGATCGATGGAGGTTGCTGCACCCGCTTGCATCGCCTCGTAGGGTTCGGCCTTGGTGAAATCGCCGGTCGGCCGCGTGACACCGGCGACGCGCTTCAAATCCGCATCGGAAAGATCGGTACGTCCAGCCGGAAGGTCGAAGGCGCCGGCTATGGCGACGGGAAGCCCGGCAACCAAAGCGCAGAAAGCTGCGCTGATAAAAAGACGTCCGGCCGGGTTATGCGACATTTCAAGGATCCGGGCCGCTCCGGGTTCGGAGCGGCCCGCCTTTTTGCTTATTTGAAGACAGCGTTAGGATTATCCAGGCTGTCGGAACCTTCAAGCTCGACGGTGCCGAGGTCAAGTGCGGCAATAACGCGCTGGACCGACTTTGTCTGGTCAATGAGGCCGTCGATGGCCGCTTGAACGACAGCGTTGCCTTCCTTGTTGCCCTCGCCGATCATCTGGTCGTACTTCTCGACCGTCTCGCCGCGCTTGGCCATGGCATGCATGGCATCCAGCGTCTTGTTGAGCTTGCCGGTCATCTCGGCGTCCAGAGCCTTATCCTTGGCTGAAACGAGGTCGTGCAGCGACGGGCCGGCCAGCTTGGTGCCGTCGACGCGGGTATATTCGCCCGTATAGGCGGCGGCGATGCCGATCGCGTCGTTCAGATGCGAGTTGTAGGTATTGTCGGAGAAGCAATCATGCTCTTCTTCCGGATCGTGCAGCAGCAGGCCGAGCTTCATGCGCTCGCCGGCAAGCTCACCGTAGGAGAGTGAACCCATGCCCGTGAGGATGGCGACGAGGCCAGCCTTCGGATCGGCTTCGACATGCTTTGCGGCTTCTCCATCCGGCGCCCAGTCGTCGGTCATTTCCTGCAGGTCGGAAACGAGCAGCGTGGAGGCCGACTTCAGATAGTCGGCGCGGCGGTCACAATTGCCGTGCGTGCAATTCTTCAGGTCGTAGTCGCTGGCTGGACGTTCGCCGGCGCCAGGCCCCGTGCCGTGCAGATCCTGGCCCCAGAGCAGGAATTCGATGGCGTGGTAGCCGGTCGCGACGTTGGCTTCGATACCGCCGGCCTCAGCAAGCGTGCCGGAGAGGAACTCCGGTGTCAGCTTGGAGGCGTCGACATCCTTGCCGTCGATCTTGATCGTCTTGTTGGCGATGACGTTTGCGACATAGAGGGAGTTCTCGTCGCTTTCCGTGCCATAGGAGGGATCGACATAATCGATCAGGCCTTCGTCGAGCGGCCATGCGTTGACCTTGCCTTCCCAGTCGTCAACAACAGGGTTGCCGAAACGATAGACTTCGGTTTGCTGATAGGGAACACGTGCCTTGATCCAGGCGTCCTTGGCGGCCTTCAGCGTGGCATCATCAGGCGACTTCAGAAACGCGTCGATGGCCGCGTCGAGCGCCTTGGCTGTTGTCAGCGAGTCTTCGTACTTCGCATGTGCGACTTCAGCATAATGCTTCACGACAGCCGCTGCGTCGGTTGCCGCATGGGCGGGAAGGGCGAGCAGGGTGGCGGGGGCAATCGCCAGCGCGGCTGCGCGGAATGTGCGGTTGAGCTTCATGATCCTCTCCTGTGACGGATTTCCGTCTGAATCCGGCAATCGTCTCTTCGCGCAAAAGCAAACTGGTGTCAAACACTCTAGTTTGGAATGGTTTTAAGGATGGATTTACTGTGTTCAACCTGGCTGGCGGAAGAACATTTGCCCGAAAATTCAGCGCGTTCTGCTGTTGTGTCATCTGGCACATGCCGGTCACGCCGCGTTTTCGATTTCCGCGGCAGACCGGCCCGCTCAGCCGTTCCTTTTGAGGCGGCAGAAGAAGAAGCCGTCCGTATCCGTCGAGGCCGGCGTCAGGGTGATCGTCTTGCCGTCGGAAGAGCGTGGGCGTGTGCTTTCCTTGCCGAACAGGCTGTCCCAGGCCGGCAGAGCATTGACGATTTCGAAATCGCCGTTGTCGGTAGCAAAGCGCCGCACCTGCTCTTCATTTTCCTGCGGCAGCACCGAGCAGGTAACATAGACCAGTTCGCCGCCGGGGCGCACAAAGCTGCTCGCCTGCGTCAGCGCGTCCTGCTGCTGGGCTTTGCGCTCGTCGAGGTTCTTGGTTGTCAGCCGCCATTTCGTATCCGGGCGTCGGCGCCACGTGCCCGTACCGGTGCAGGGCGCATCGACCAGCACCTTGTCGCAGCGGCCACGCAGGCTGGACAGGCCCCTGACATCGTCATGGACCTGAACGTTGCGCGTGCCAGCGCGCTTCAGCCGCTCGATGATTGGTGCCAGCCGCTTGCGGTCGGCATCATAGGCGTGAACCTGGCCCTTGTTGTGCATGGCGGCCGCCATTGCAAGCGTCTTGCCGCCGCCGCCGGCGCAGTAATCCAGTACCTGCTCGCCATCCCCAGCCAGCACAAGATCGGCAACGATCTGCGATCCCTCGTCCTGCACTTCGAACCAGCCTTTCTGGAACGAAAGCTCGGCAGTGACGTTTGGAAGACGTGAGGCACCTTCACCGGCGGCAATCCGGATGCCGTGGCGTGCGATCTTGGCCTCCTTCGCGCCGGCGCGTTCCAGCGCCTTGACGGCCTTTTCGCGGGTGGCCTTCAGGATATTGGCGCGCAGATCGAGCGTCGGGCGCCCGGCAAGCGCCTGCGCTTCGGTAAGCCAGCCGTCGCCGAAAGCTTGTTCGAAGGAGGATTGGACCCAATCGGGAATATCGCCCTGTACATGCAGGGGCGCGTCGGAAAGAGAGCGGCTCGTAAAGGCCGTGAGCGCCTCGGTCGAAAGCGGAGTCGGTGCGAACTTGTCGTCGGCAAGTTCGGCAGCCAGCGTTTCCGGCGTGAAGCCCCACTGGCGGAACATGACGGCGTGCCCAATGGCAACAGCACTGTCGTCGTCCATCAGGAAGGCGTGGGAGAGGCGCATGCGCAGCGCGTCATAAACGATGTTGCCGATCGCCGCCCGGTCGCCGGAGCCGGCGAAACGGTGGGCAAGGCCCCAATCCTTCAGCGCATCGGCGACAGGCCGTTTGCGGGCATCGATATCAGCCAGAACCGAAATCGCCCCTTCGAGGCGGCCGCCCAAACGCATTCAAACTTCTCCTATTGCCTTGGCTGGTGACGATCCGCGCAAATGAGTCCCAGGAAGCCTGCCAGGGAAACCTGAGTGACTGGGCGGATTGTTCACAAGTCCCAACCGCGTGGTTACCCGCGATTGACGGCAAGAGCAAGCGCCGCATCCGGCGCAGGGATTTCGCGGAGGACCTGGCCTCAGCTCATGATTTCGTAGCAGACCTTCGCAGTACCTGTAGAGACCATGCCGATGTTCTGCGCGGCAGCGCGTGACAGATCGAGCACGCGACCGCGGATGAACGGACCACGATCATTGATGCGAACGACGACGCTGCGGCCGTTGTTGCGGTTGGTGACCTTCACCTTGGTGCCGAACGCCAGAGAACGATGTGCGGCAGTATAGATGGCCGGGTTCATGCGTTCCCCGGAAGCAGTTTTGGAGCGAAGTGCGTACCACGAAGCACCGCCACATCCGTTACCAGCAAATCCTTCCGCCGGAAGGGCGAATGAACAGGCTGCAATAGCTGCGGTAGTGATTAGAGAACGGCAGATTTTCTTCAAAACGGATTGTCCCTCAACTGTTGAACTTGCGCCTTCGCAGGCGGTGGGGCTTCAATCCGGGGAAAAGTGGCGAAAAAGTGCCGCTCGCAATCACGGAACGTTACAGTCTGTAACATTTGTGATTTTGGTAACATTGCGGTAGCAGGGCACCGCATTGGCAGGTTTTGGAAAAAACCAAATGAAATCAGCTAAAATATGAACGATTTTTCCCGAAAAACGGTAAACATTTGATAGCCGTTGGAAATCACAAAAATTTTTTTCTCAGACTGCCATATTTGCTGCCACATTTGCGCAAATTTAGAGGCCGTTAACCATAATATGGAGCGAAATTCAGTTCGCCAAAATTAGAAAGTAGGAAATTTCTACTCTTTACGGGTTATAGCCCACTCACCCGAATGGGGTGTTTTCATCATCCCTTCCAATGGCCGTTTTGCCAGAGCTGGGCAAGCGACATCGGGTAGTGCGGAAAGGCGAAATGGAAACCCGCAGCCTTCAGTTTGGCATTCGAAACCCGTTTGTTCTCACCATAAAAGGAGCGGGCCATCGGCGTCATTTCTGCCGTCTCGAAAGCCTGTTCCGGTGGCGGCTCGACATTCATCAGCCGCGCCGCTTCGACGATGACGTCCTGCGGCGGGCCGGGCTGGTCGTCGGTGACATTATAGATGCCGCCGAGCGCATGCTCGGATAGAAAGCTGGCAGAAGCGCCGATATCCTCAACACGAATGCGGTTGAAGACCTGGTCTTTCTTGACGATGCGACGCGCCTTGCCGCGATCGAGATTGACGAAGGCGTTGCGTCCCGGCCCATAGATGCCCGAGAGACGCAATATCGCCGCCGGCACGCCGCGCCTGCGTCCGAGCGCAAGCCAGGCTTCCTCCGCTTCCAGCCGTTCTTTCGAGCGGCCAGAGACGGGCACGCAAGGGGTTTCCTCTGTCACCAAAGCGCCCCTGTGGTCGCCATAGACGCCGACTGTGGAGAGATAGCCGATCCATTCCAGCTTCGGCAAAAGCGCCGTGCTGTCCTGACCGAGCAATGCAAGCAGTGGATCGGCATCGCGAGGTGCGATCGATTGCACGAGATGAGTGACGCCGGGCATGGCCGCCCGCAGGTCGCCGCTCAAGGTCTCCCCGTCGAATATGAAGGCTTCGATCCCGGATTTCCTCAGCTCTTCCGCTTTCTCCTCCGAACGGGTCGTTCCCGAGATGCGCATGCCGCTGTCACCAAAAGCTCTGGCGATCGCCGTACCGGAATAACCGCAGCCAAAGATCATCACGTGCATCAGTTCACCCCCGCCAATCGCCATTCGTTGAGGACCTCTTCGTCCGACTCGTTTTCCCTTTGTGCGGCAAAGGCTTCGAATTCGCCAGCCTCCATGAGTCGCGACAGCGCCCAAACTGCCATGCCGCGCACGACAGGTGAGGCATCGACGGCGAGCGTACGACATCGTTCGATCAGCCTGCGCTCGCCGGAATTGCCAGCAGCGATCAGCACATTACGAATGAAGCGGTCGCGCCCGATACGCTTGACCGGCGAACCGCTGAAGAACGTGCGGAAGGTCGGATCGTCGAGCGTCAAGAGGAAGGCGATCGAAGGTTCCTTCAGATCCTCACGCGCCTTCAGCTTCATTTCTGACGCTTCGTTTGCAAACTTGTTCCAGGGGCATGCAGCGAGGCAATCGTCGCAACCGTAAATGCGGTTGCCGATTAGCGGCCTGAACTCGAGATCGATCGGCCCCTTGTGCTCGATCGTCAGATACGAGATGCAGCGGCGCGCATCGATCTGGTACGGTGCCGGAAAGGCGTCCGTCGGGCAGGCATCGAGGCAGGCACGGCAGGAACCACAATGATCGGTCTCCGAGGCATCTATGTTGAGATCGGCGGTCGTGAACATCGAGCCGAGGAAAAGCCAGGAGCCATGCTCGCGGCTGAGAAGATTGGTGTGTTTGCCCTGCCAGCCGAGACCAGCTGCTGCCGCAAGCGGCTTTTCCATCACGGGTGCGGTATCGACGAAGACTTTCACGTCTGCGCCCGCCTTGGCGGCAAAACGCGTCGCAATCTCCTTCAGCCGGCCCTTGATGACATCATGATAATCGCGATTGCGGGCATAGACGGAAATCGCGGCCCTATCCTTCTTGCCAAGAATACTGCGTGGATCTTCATCCGGCCCATAATTGAGGCCGAAGACGGCGACGGAGCGTACATCGCTCCAGAGCGTGCGCGGATCGCCACGCCGCTCGCGCGTCTCTGCCATCCATTCCATCGTCCCATGCCGGCCGGCATCGATGAATTGGCCAAGGCGTTCCTTTGCCTCCAGGATCGAGTCCGGACGGGTCACGCGACAGAGGTCGAAGCCGAGAGCGACCGCCTCCGCCTTCAGGAAGGCGGTCAAATTGTCGCGGCGCTTGCGCTCTTTTGTGTCCTCGGTTTTCGGCTCGGGCATCAAAAGCCCTCGTCAGAAATCCAGGTCGGCGTAATGGGAAACCGGCGTCAGACCGCGCACGCGCTCGGTGAGCAGTGGGCGGAAGGAGGGGCGCGATTTCAGCCGCTGGTACCAATCCTTGGCGAGCGGCGATTCCGACCAGTCGATCTCGCCAAGATAATCGAGAATCGAAATGGAGGCCGCGGCAGCAAGATCGGCATAGCTCATTCGGTCGCCGGCAAGCCATTGGCGCGAACCCGCAAGCCAGGTGAGATAGCGCATGTGCTGGCGGATATTCGCGCGCGCCGTGCGCAGCATTTTGGAATCCGGGGCTCCGCCGCCCTGATCCGCCGTCATCTGCAGCTTATAAACGCGTTCGCGCGCCAGCGGCTTGGTGACATCGTTTTCCATCTTCTGCATGAACCATTCCGTCAGGCGGCGGATCTCCGCACGCTGGAACGGATCTTCGGCAAGCAGCCGGCGGTCGCGTTTCAGCACGCCATGCGTTTCGTCGAGATATTCCGAAATGACAGTCGCGCCGCAGAGCGCCCGCATGCTGTCATCGACATAGACGGGCAGCGTACCAGCCGGGTTGAGCGCCAGGAAGTCGCGGCGTTTTTCCCAGGTCTGTTCCTCGATCAACTCCGCCTGATAGCCGTATTCCGCCAGAATGAGCCTGACGAAGCGAGATGCGGACGACATGGGATGATGGTAAAGCGTGGGCATCGATACTCGAACGTTTGATTGTGGTGCATGGGCTCAAGGGCGCGCCACTTATACCGCCCTAGTCATGACTCATTAGTTGAAGCTATAGGAGTTTGGCCCCTCTAATACAAGCGAATCGGGCCGCGCCCAGCTGACAAGGGACAAAACATGGCTGCCTGAATCATCGCAACTCCCCGCTCGCCTTTTCTTTCCTCCCGCTCTGGCGAATGATGATTGTGCAGTGCAATATAAACCTGACCGCCACTCCAGTCCGACCGAACCCCAAACCGGAGACACTTTATGGACTACATAAACTCTATAATTCTGGGCATTATAGAAGGGATCACCGAGTTCCTGCCGATTTCGAGTACCGGCCACCTGATCATTGCCGAACAGTGGCTTGGCGCCCGCTCGGATACATTCAACATCGTCATCCAGGCAGGCGCGATCCTCGCCGTTACGATCATCTACTGGCGTCGTTTGCTCGATCTGCTGCTCGGTTGGCGCGATCCGCAGAACCGCGATTATGCCCTCAAGCTGATCGTCGCATTTCTGATCACTGCGGTCCTCGGGCTTATCGTCAAGAGGTTCGGTTTTGAACTGCCTGAGAACGCAACGCCGGTTGCCTGGGCGCTGATCATCGGCGGCATCTGGATGATCGTTGCCGAATGGGCCGCCGCCCGCCGCCCGCCGAGCACTCACATCACCTGGCTCGTTGCCATTCTTGTGGGCATTGCGCAGGTTGTTGCCGGCGTCTTCCCCGGAACGTCCCGCTCGGGTGCCACGATCTTCGTCGCCATGCTCGCCGGCACGGCTAATCGGGCTGCCGCAACCGAATTTGCTTTCCTCGTCGGCATTCCGACCATGTATGCGGCAAGCGCATTTTCGCTGCTGAAAACCTTCAAGGACGGCAGCGCGGCAAACGAGGATTGGACTGCGCTCGGCATTGCCTTCGTCGTTTCCACCGTCGTCGCCTTTGTCGCCGTAAAATGGCTGCTGGCCTATATCAGGAGCAACCGCTTCACGGTGTTTGCGATCTATCGCATCATTTTGGGTGTCGTACTGCTCGGCATGGCGATGGCCGGCATTATTAGCTGAGTCGGTTAACCCGCGAGCGATCGAATATGCGTCGCTCGCGCCGGGATAAAATAAAGCCGGTTCGARAGGACCGGCTTTTTAGTGGCTGATGGAGGCCGTAGAGCAGGGATCGACGCCGTAAGCCGGCGCGCAACCGCCCTTCACCGCTGCGACGGAACCCGGCGCAATGAAGGAGCCTGCGAGGATTACCAGTGCCGCACACGCAAAAAGAAGCGCGATTGACTTGCCCATCAGAAATAGCCTTTCACAGTGATTGCCGCACGCCTGCGAGGCGCCTTGAGTCTTCTGGAGACGCGCGGGGGTGTTTAGTCAGTGGAATGGCAAATAGCAATAAACGTTCCTGCTAAATTTGGTGTTAATTCCACTAATTTTCCTATGCGTCTTTTATGCAACGTTACACATTATGAAACGCATCAAAACACGCCAGACTTGCGCCGGATTTACGCTTCGCGAAAAAGAAAAACGCCGTCCGCGGAAGTTCGCGAACGGCGTTTAAATTGTCGGCTATCGATCTATCAGGCAGCCTTGCCAGACCCCGTATACTGGCCATGCGGACGATATTGCACCAGGTAGGAGTCGAGCACCGAGGTGGCCATCGTCGGCGTGATGCCGAGGCCCTTCAGCGTGCGGCCTTCGGCTTCTGCTTCCTTGGAAACGATATTGTCGTGCTTGAGCAGCTTCACCTGGTCCGGCGTGATCGGTGGCGCAATGAAAGGTACCAGCGAGGCAATGCTGCCGATCAGCGATGCGATGCCGAAAGGCAGGGAAATGAACGGATTCTTGCGTACCGTAACCTTGAGTATGGTCTCGAGACATTCGCGGAAGGTCAGGACCTCAGGACCGCCGAGCTCATAGATCTTGCCGCCTTCGACCTTGCCGTCGATGGCACGGGCGACGGCCTCGGCAATATCCTCGACATAAACGGGCTGAAACTTCGTCTTGCCGCCGCCGACGAGCGGCAGGACCGGGAAGGTACGCGCCATATCGGCGAACTTGTTGAAGAAGCTGTCTTCCGGGCCGAAGACGACCGACGGACGGAAAATGATCGCATCCGGCTTGAGCGACAGGATGGCGGCTTCTGCGCGGCCCTTGGTGCGGCCGTAGTCGGAGTTGGAACCGGCGTTGGCGCCGATGGCGGAAATGTGCGTGAGTGTCGCACCGACGTTGCGGGCGGCCTCGGCTACTGCGCGGCCGCCAAATTCCTGCACCGCGTCGAAAGTGTTGCGGCCGCTCTCGAAGAGAATGCCGACACAGTTGATGACGTGGTCGGCGCCTTCGACGGCGCGGTCGATCGAGTTGCGGTAGCGCAGGTTGGCCTGCACGAAGGAGATCTGGCCGACATTGCCGAGCGGCTGCAAGAAGCCGGCGAGATCGGGGCGGCGCACGGCAACGCGGATGCGATAGCCGCGCTTGGCCAGCGCGCGCACGACGTGCCTGCCGACAAAGCCGGACCCTCCGAACACGGTGACGAGCGGCGGCAGGTTGGCAAGGGTCATGGCAGGCTCCTCGAAAGGCTTTGGAATGCTGTGATTGTTTCGTCTTAGCCCAATCCCGGCTCGACGAAAAGGGCCATTGCGCCGCAGTTCTTACCCGTTCGAAACTGGTTCAGATGCCTTCGACGACGACCATTTCGGCATCGGCCACTTCATGGCGGATTTTTGCGGCGATCTGGTATTCCGGGGAATTATAGCAGTCGACGGCATGTTGCATCGAGGGAAATTCGATGACGACGTTGCGGGCGCGTGCCTTGCCTTCAAGCTCGGTGATCGCGCCACCACGGGCGAGGAAATTTGCGCCATATTTCTCGAAGGCGGGCTTTGCGGCAGCGACGTAATCCTTGTAGCGCTCGAGGTCGCGCACATCGACGCGGGCGATCCAGTATCCCTTGGCCATCATTGCTCCTTTATCAGCGGTTCGCCGGCCAGAGCGCGGCGACCATTTCATTGAGGATTGCCCGAGCGGCTTCACGCGGCTCCGGCGCCTTGACGATCGGACGGGCGACGACGAGATGGGTGGAACCCGCCCTCAGTGCATCTGCAGGCGTCATCACCCGCTTCTGATCGCCCTTCTCGGCGCCGGCGGGGCGGATGCCGGGGGTGACGATCGCCATGTCAGCTCCGGCGATCTCGCGGACAGCAGCCGATTCCTCGGCGGAGCAGACGATGCCGCCCATGCCGGCGGCGCGCGCCTGTTCGGCGCGGCGCGCGACCAATGTTTTCGGATCGTACTGATAACCCGCATCGATAAGGTCTTCGGCATCCATTGAGGTCAGCACCGTGACGCCGAGCAGACAGAGGCCGGAACCCCTGGCAGCTTCGACGGCTGCCTTCATCGCTTTCGGATAGGCATGCAGCGTCAGCATCGACATGCCCATCCTGGCGATGTTCTCGACGCCGGACGCGACCGTGTTGTCGATATCGAGCAGCTTCATGTCGAGGAAGATTTTCTTGCCGCTTGCGGCAAGGTCGCGGGCAAATTCCAGCCCGCCGGCAAAGACGAGCTGATAGCCGATCTTGTAGAAGAGAATGTCGTCGCCGAGCGTGGAAACCAGTCTTTCCGCTTCGCCAATCGTTGGAACATCCAGTCCGACGATCAACCGCTCGCGTGCGTCCATCTCAATTCATCCCCGCCAGTCTTCGATGGGTGTCCAGTCGCATGATAAGCGCCGATCCGCAAGGCTGAAAGCATAGAGATTGCCGCCACCGCCTGGTTGGTCGCGATCACGCGCAATTGGCGAACCCATCAGGTGGCACTTGAGCAGAGTTCCGACGCCGCCATGGCCGACAAAGGCGATTGGAGCATTCGCCTCATGCGAGGAAAGGACTGCCTCGACTGCAGAGACGATGCGCGCCTGCGCATCGGCGGCCCGCTCCCAGCCCCTGAAGCTTTCCTGCGGGTGGGCGAAGAACCAGTTGGCGGCCTCCTCGAATTTATCAGGCGGCAGGAAACCGGTGGCGGAGCGGTCGTTCTCGTGCATGCCATGCACGATTTCGATTTTCACGCCCGAAGCCGCGGCAAGAATTTCCGCCGTCTCGATCGCCTTCGTCTCATCGCTTGAGACGACGCGGGTCAGCCGCTTGGCCCAGTCGCTCGTAGCAGCCTTGCGGGCGCGTTCGGCGCCGATATCGGAAAGACCCCATTTGGGGACGGGAACCTGCGGGTCGATCCTGACCTGAGGATGGGTGATATAAAGTCCAAACATTTATCCGCGCCGATAGATCCAGAGTTGAGCTGGAGGAATATTGCGCACGATGAAATCAAAATGATGAATGCTGTAACGATCGGCATTGGCGACGATCGGCGAAACCGCGCCATAAGAGATCTGCACGATCGGGCGGCCGGCCGGCATGCGGTCGAGCAGGCTCTCCAGCAGGGCGATGCGCGCCTGCATGGGGAAATTCAGGAGCGGTATGCCTGAGATTACGGAATCGAATTTCTGATCCTTGAGCGAGCCGAGCGTTTTATCGAGATCGAAGGCATCGCCGTTGATGAAGTTCACGCCCGGATAGAGGCGCATAAGATGTTCGTAGAAGTCCGTCGAATATTCGATGGCGACGAGTTTTTCCGGCTTCACGCCATGGGCAAGGATCGCCTTGGTGATGGCTCCAGTGCCGGGACCGAGTTCGAGCACGGGCAGGTCCGAATGCGGATTTGCAACGCTTGCCATCTTGCGGGCGGTGATCGAGGAGGTCGGAACGATGGAGCCGACGGTCTTCGGCCCCTGCATCATGCCCTTGAAGAAACGGATCTCCTCGTCAAATTTTCTGCCGAGTCGTTCCTTGAGCCGCAATGCCATGCCGTCCTCCCATGCCTGCCGTTCAATTTTCCCTTAATTGCAGGAGGGGGGAGCAAAAACAAGTGCAGATGTCGCGATCAGAAAGCTTTCGACAATAAATGCGACGCGCGCCTAGACGCGCATCGGCATCAGCACATAGAGGGCGTCATCGCCTGCGGTGTCGCGCACGAGTGTCGGCGAACCGGCATCGGCCAGCAGGAAGATCGCTTGGTCGCCAGAAAGCTGCGCGGTGATATCGAGCAGATACTTGGCGTTGAAGCCGATTTCCATCGGATCGGTATCGTAGCCGACGGCAACTTCTTCTGTCGCGCTGCCGGAATCCGGATTGTTGACCGTGAGCAGAAGCTGGCCGTCGGAGAGAGCGAGCTTCACGGCGCGACCGCGCTCGGAGGAAATGGTCGAAACGCGGTCGACGGCCTGGGCGAAGCTCGTGCAGTCGACGCGCATTTCCTTGTCGTTATTGGTTGGGATGACGCGCTGGTAGTCCGGGAAGGTGCCGTCGATCAGCTTCGAGGTCATGACGATGGAATTGAGGGTCACCCGGATCTTGGCATCGGAAACTTCGACGGTGACGATCGCGTCAGGCGTATCGACCAGCTTCTGCAACTCGCCAACCGTCTTGCGCGGAATGATGATGCCAGGCATGCCTTCCGAGCCGGAGGGGGCGTCGACATCCGCGCGGGCCAGACGGTGGCCGTCGGTTGCCACGGCGCGCAGCTTCAGGTCGCCGCTGCTCTCGATCGTGTGGAAGAAGATGCCGTTCAGATAGTAGCGGGTTTCCTCGGTCGAAATCGCAAACTGCGTGCGGTCGATCAGCATCTTCAGATCGCTTGCCTTCAGCTTGAAGGAATGCGTGAAGGTGCCGGCGGTCAGGTCCGGGAAGTCGGATTCCGGCAGGCATTGCAGCGAGAACTTCGAACGGCCGGACTGAACGGTCATCGAGCCGCCATCCTGGGAGGTGGCAAGCAGTACTTCCGCGCCATCGGGGAGCTTGCGCACGATGTCGTAAAGAAGGTGGGCGGGAACGGTCGTGGCACCCGGCTGCTCGACATTGGCAGGCGTCGCTTCGGTAATTTCGAGATCGAGGTCGGTCGCCTTCATGTCGAGGCTCTGGCCATCGGCCTTCAGCAGCACGTTGGACAGGATCGGGATCGTGTTGCGGCGTTCGACCACGCGGTGCACGTGGTTCAGCGACTTCAAAAGGTTTGACCGCTCAATAGTAATACGCATGGGATGCTACCGCTTTCGACCTTTATTGTCCGGGCGCCCGGAAACGCCACGTCACTGCTTTCCCCTTCGGGAGAGGGGAGTGGACGGGCAAAATGGCAGAACTTTGCCGGCGATTGCAAGAGGCATGGCCATCCACAGGCCAGCAAATGCCGTTTTGCAATGCAATGCTCACAGAAATTGCGGGCTCTTGTCGAAGCCGCACCGCTCGCCCATAAAGAGAAAAGCCCGGCGGGACGAAAGCGAATGACATGACGGAAGAGACGACAGTGGAAACCGGCGCCCGGCGCGGTTTTCGCCTGCACAATATCGCGGTGCCGGCGCGCCCGCTCGAACCGGCTCTCTATCTCGTCGCAACGCCGATCGGCAATCTCGGCRACATCACGCTGCGGGCGCTGGAAACGTTGGCTGGCGCCGATGTCCTGGCCTGCGAGGACACGCGCGTCACCCGTGTCCTGCTCGACCGCTACGGCATTCAGAACCGCCCCTTCGCCTATCACGAGCACAATGCCAACGAGGCCGGGCCGCGGCTATTGCAGGCGCTCGAAGCCGGCAAGTCGGTAGCGCTCGTCTCCGATGCCGGCACGCCGCTCGTCTCTGACCCCGGCTACCGGCTGGCGCAACAGGCAATCGAGGCAGGCTACCGCGTTATTCCTATTCCGGGCGCCTCCGCGCCGCTCGCGGCCCTTGTCGGCTCGGGTCTGCCAAATGACACCTTTCTCTTTGCCGGGTTCCTGCCGACCAAGGACAAGGCACGCCGCGACCGGCTCGCGGAATTTATGAGTGCGCCGGCGACACTGATCTTCTTTGAATCGCCGCATCGCATCGGCGCAACACTTGCTGCGGCAGCCGATGTGCTCGGCGGTTCGCGTGAAGCGTCGGTCTGTCGCGAACTGACGAAGACCTATGAGGAATTCCGTCGCGGCACGCTCTCTGAACTCGCTGTCCATTATGAAGAGCATGACAACGTGAAGGGGGAGATCGTGCTCGTCATCGGTCCACCGCAGGAGCAGCCGGTTGCCGAAGCCGACGTCGATGCGATTTTGACGGATCTCGTGAAATCGCTGCCGACCGCCAAGGCGGCGACCGAGGCTGCCCGCCTGACCGGCCTGCCGCRCAAGGTGCTCTACCAGAAGCTCCTCGACATGAAGGCTGCGAATGGCTGACGGCGAAGCCACGCTCCGCAGGAGAAAGGCGCTGCGTCGCGGCTCGGCCGCGGAATATATCGCTGCCATTTTCCTGATGCTGAAGGGTTATCGCATCCTCGCCCTGCGGCATCGGACGAAGCTCGGCGAGATCGATATCATCGCCCGGAAGGGCGATCTGGCCATCTTTGTCGAGGTCAAGGCGCGCGCCGACGAGACGGGCGCGGTGGATGCCGTATCCTACGCTTCACAAAAACGGATCCGGGCCGCAAGCGACCTCTGGCTCGCTCGTCAGCGGGACTATGCTCGGCTATCGCAACGCTACGATATCGTTGCGATAGTGCCAGGGAAGCTGCCGCGTCATTTCCCGGATGCTTTCTAAACCTTACTGAGTTTGTTCTTGTGATGGTGAGTGTCCAAGAAGTCGTCAGCGACGAACAACCTTCCATTAAAATTTTAGCATCTGCTTGAACGGGCTTTTACGACTTTTTTGCTATTCACGGCGCAGCTAGGGGTAGCAAATTGGGGGTAATTCATGGCCTGGAAGATGATGCTTGCAACCGCGGTCGCCATGGCTGCGCGGTCCGTGCCTTATGCCGCGCTGAAGTCGGCCAACAAATCCTTCATCGCACAGGCAAGCGGGGGCATGGTGCTGAAATCGACGCCGATCAATCCGGACTGGATCATCAGCGGCAATCCGCAGGCGCGCACGGCAGAACATTCCCGCGGCCATGACGAGGCGTCGCTGACGGCGATCTGGGATTGCACATCAGGCGAATTCCGCTGGCGTTTCGGTTGGGACGAGACGGTGATGATCCTCGAAGGCGAGGTGCATGTCACCACCGAAGACGGCCTGGAGCGAACGCTGCAGGCAGGTGACGTCGCCTTCTTTGCTGGCGGCACCTGGGCGAACTGGCGGGTCGATAATTACGTCCGCAAGGTTGCCTTCCTGCGCAAGCCTTTCCCGAAGCCACTCGCCATCGCCTACCGCCTGCGCAACCTCTTGCGTAACGGCGGCGGCACCGGCATTGCCGCCTGAAAATTGCGCTCGCGGAAACGTCCGAAGCCATTGATTGCCGTTGCGTTTGATGGCTGACCGACCTACATCTGGGCGGCATCAGCTCAAGGGACGGAAATGGCCAAGATCAAGAACGTAGCGGTCCAGATGGACCATGTCTCCGGCATCAATATCGCGGGCGATTCCACCTTTGCCATGAGCCTCGAGGCTCAGGCGCGCGGCTACAAGCTCTTCCATTACACGCCCGATCGCCTGAGCTTCCGCGACGACAAGCTCTATGCCGCCGTCGAGCCGATGGTGCTGCGCGACGTCAAGGGCGATCATTATGAACTCGGCGCGCCTGAGCGCATCGACCTGTCGACCATGGATGTCGTCCTGCTGCGCCAGGATCCGCCTTTCGACATGTCCTACATCACCTCGACGCATCTTCTGGAACGCATCCATCCGAAGACGCTTGTCGTCAACGATCCGGCCTGGGTGCGCAACTCACCGGAAAAGATCTTCGTCACCGAATTTTCCGACCTGATGCCGAAGACGCTGATCACCAAGGACCCCGGCGAGATCCGCCGCTTCCGCGACGAGATGGGCGACATCATCCTGAAGCCGCTCTACGGCAATGGTGGCGCCGGTGTCTTCCATTCCACCAAGGACGATCGCAATCTGTCCTCGCTGCTGGAAATGTTCGGCCAGCTCTTCCGCGAGCCCTTCATCGCTCAACAGTACCTGCCTGACGTGCGCAAGGGCGACAAGCGCATCATCCTCGTCGACGGTGAGTTTGCCGGCGCGATCAATCGCGTCCCAGCTGAGCATGACAGCCGCTCGAACATGCATGTGGGCGGCCGCGCTGAGCCGACCGAGCTGACGGCCCGCGAGAAGGAAATCTGCGGCCGCATCGGACCCGCCCTGCGCGAACGCGGCTTCCTGCTCGTCGGCATCGATGTGATCGGTGACTACATGACCGAGATCAACGTGACCTCGCCGACCGGCATCCGCGAAGTGAAAAAATTCGGCGGCGTCGACATCGCAAGCCTGTTATGGGAAGCCATCGAACGAAAGCGCGGTTAGAGCAGTCCCGTCAAAAGTGCGCAACGGTTTGCGTCCGGAATTGGGTGAAAACAGAGAGATAGGGCATCCCTCTGATTCGAAGAAAACGGAAACGCTCTCAGCGTTCCGCCTTTGATCGCCTTCGTTCCGGCTTTACAACCCGCTGCAATTTGATTGCAGCGAATAGCTGAATCTGTTCACTTATCGTTCTTGTTTTCTTCTAGGTTCCATGCCAGATTGTGACCGCCTTCATAGGTTGGGTTTAGAGGTTACGGGGCAAGGCATGGTCGCGCGCGTCAGCACGGTTGCGTTTCAGGGCATTGAAGGTGTGCCGGTCGAAGTCCAGGTCATGGTCGCTCCCGGCAAGATGGGAATCCAGATCGTCGGGCTGCCCGACAAGGCGGTTGCGGAAAGCCGCGAGCGAGTGCAGGCGGCCTTACATGCCTCTGGTCTGGCGTTGCCGTCCAAGCGCGTGACGGTCAACCTTGCGCCAGCCGATCTCCCTAAAGAGGGTAGTCATTTCGATTTGCCTATCGCGCTCGGCCTGATGGCAGCGCTCGGCGCCATTCCTGCGGATGCCTTGTCCGATTATGTCGTCGTCGGCGAACTCAACCTCGACGGCACGATTGCCGCCATCGCCGGTGCGCTGCCGGCGGCAATCGGTGCAAATGCGAGTGGGAAGGGGCTGATCTGCCCTTCCGAAAGCGGCCCGGAAGCCGCATGGGCAGGTTCCGGCGTCGACATTCTGGCGCCTCGCAGCCTGATCGCGCTCGCCAATCATTTCCGCGGCACACAGATACTCTCACGACCGGAGCCCTCCATCCGTCCGAACGCTGCCAATCTGCCCGATCTCTCCGAAATCAAGGGACAGGAAAGCGCCAAGCGGGCGCTGGAAGTGGCGGCTGCCGGCGGCCACAATCTCTTGATGGTCGGACCGCCCGGCTCCGGCAAATCGATGCTGGCCTCGAGGCTGCCCTCCATCCTTCCACCACTCTTGGCTGCCGAACTGCTCGAAGTCTCGATGATCCATTCCATCGCCGGACAGCTGTCCGGCGGCAAGCTCTCGGACCGCCGGCCTTTCCGCACGCCACATCATTCTGCGACCATGGCGGCGCTCATTGGCGGCGGCCTGCGCGCCCGGCCGGGCGAGGCCTCGCTTGCTCATCATGGCGTGCTTTTTCTTGATGAATTCCCTGAATTTGCACCGCAGGTGCTCGATGCCCTGCGCCAGCCGCTGGAAAGCGGCGAATGTGTCATCGCACGCGCCAATCATCGCGTCTCTTATCCGGCTCGGATTCAGCTCATTGCGGCCATGAACCCTTGCCGCTGCGGCATGGCGGGAGAGCCAGGCCACACCTGCGCCCGCGGCCCGCGCTGCATGAGCGATTATCAGGCTCGTATTTCAGGCCCGCTGATGGATCGCATCGATATCCGCATCGACGTGCCGGCCGTTTCCGCTGCCGATCTGATCCGGCCGACGGTCGCCGAAGCGAGCGCCGATGTTGCCCGGCGCGTCGCCCGCGCCCGCGACATCCAGCGTGAACGCTATGCCGTTGCCGGCGCTGCTGGTATTTCCACCAATGCCGGATGCTCGACGGCAATGATCGAGAAATTTGCCGAGCCGGATACGGCAGGATTGCAGCTGTTGCGGGATGCCGCCGACAAAATGAAGTTTTCTGCCCGCGGCTACCATCGCGTCCTCAAGGTCGCCCGCACGCTTGCCGATCTCGATGGCAAGGAAACCGTAGGCCGGATCCATCTCGCGGAGGCAATCTCCTACCGTGTTGCCGGCACGCGGCTGACGGCAGCGGCATGAGGTTGGGTGATTAGTGAGCAGTGATTAGTGAGTAGCGGTTCATAATCGGTGATTGGCCAGCCAAAGCGATTGTGGCAGGCACCGAAAGCAACCTCATTCACCACTCACTACTCACGAATTCCTCTCTCAGCTTCCCAGCCCTTCAAACAACGCCGTCGAAAGATAACGTTCGGCAAAGGATGGGATGATGACGACGATATTCTTGCCAGCATTTTCCGGACGGCGGCCGACCTCGATCGCGGCTGCAAGCGCTGCACCCGAGGAGATGCCGACCGGCACCCCTTCGAGCCTGGCGACGAGCCGCGCGTGCTGGAAGGCCTCGTCGTTGCTGACGGTGACGACCTCGTCATAGATGCTGGTATCGAGGATCTTTGGGGCGAAGCCGGCGCCGATGCCCTGGATTTTGTGCGGGCCAGGCGTGCCGCCGGATAGCACCGGAGAATCGGTGGGCTCGACGGCGACCACCCGGATGTCAGGCTTGCGGCTCTTCAACACTTGGCCGACGCCGGTGATCGTGCCGCCGGTGCCGATGCCGGCAACGAAGATATCGACCGTGCCGTCGGTGTCGTTCCAGATTTCTTCGGCCGTTGTCTTGCGGTGGATTTCCGGGTTGGCCGGGTTTTCGAACTGCTGCGGGATGACGGCGTCGGGCAGTGAGGCGGCGAGTTCTTCAGCTTTGCCGATGGCGCCCTTCATGCCCTTCGGCCCTTCGGTCAGAACCAGTTCGGCGCCGAGCAGCGCCAGCATCTTGCGGCGCTCGACGGACATGGTCTCAGGCATGGTGAGGATCAGTCGGTATCCCTTGGCGGCAGYGGCGAAGGCAAGCGCGATACCAGTGTTGCCCGAGGTCGGCTCAATCAGCACGGTCTTGCCGGGTGAAATCTTGCCCTGCGTTTCCAGGCTCTCGATCATGGCAACGCCGATACGGTCCTTCACCGAAGCGATCGGATTGAAGAACTCCAGCTTGGCGAGAATGTTGGCAACCACGCCTTTTTCCTTGGCGAGTTTGTCGAGGCGAACGAGCGGCGTGTCGCCGACTGTGTCCGTTATCGAGGAATAGATGCGGCCGCGGCCCGGTTTGTGCGACATGGGTGCTCTCCCTTTGAAATCTGCAGAGAGAATAGGGTCAAACTGGCGATGAGACCAGAGTGGCTTCATCCGCCGACTGTTCTAGCCAGAGAAAAAATCCTTTGAAAACCGTTCGTTGCCGAATGTTTATTTCAGGCAGCACGCGTGGCGATGAAGGCCGCCGTGCCTGCCAGGATGCTTGCTGCGACGCGGTTCAGCGCCTGCAGTGAGCGCGGCTGCTTCAGCATGATGCGGGCGCGGGACGCCAGCATCATGTAGGGAATGAGCACGATCATCAGCACCACGAAAGTGACGAAAAGCAGGGTGAGGTATTCACGCATGCCGATGCTGCCGAGATCGATCAGCGTCGGTACCAGTGCCACATAGAACAGCATGGTCTTTGGATTTCCGAGCGTTACCAGCAGGCCGGACAGGAACGACATGCCCGCATTGCTGGACCTCTTCGCGGCGATATCCTGCGGCAGCAGGCCGGCAGTCCAGAGCTTCCAGGCGATGTAACCGAGATAGAGCGCGCCGGCGATTTTGATGACGAGGAAGATTTCGGTGAAGGTCTGCGCCACGAAGGCAAGGCCGAGGATAACGGCTGTGAGATAGGTCATGTCGCCGAGCACGAGGCCGAGCCCCATGAAGAAGGTCTCGCGGAAGTTCGAGCCGAGCGCACGCGCCACGATCGCCGTGATCCCCGGGCCGGGAATGGCGGCAGCAATCAACAGGGCTCCGGCATAGGCGATCAGGACGGTGAGGCTCATCTTCGTATCCACTGATTTGCGCAGTCTCTCTATAGGCGCGTATCGCCGGCTCCATCAATCGCCTCACGCTGATCTGTCCATAACCATAAAGAATAGGTCGGCTGAACCATGATCTACTTGGAAAGCGATCCGGCCTTGCTATTTTCCCCTTGCATCCGGCCGCAAGCAGGCCAGCCGCGGTTATCCCCCGGCCAGCGGCGCAGAAGGTTTTCATCACCAAGGAGAGAATGTATGTCGCCTACCTCAGCTGAAGCCCGCAGACGTTCGCCGCTCAAGACACCGTCCGACCTGCCGACCAACGCGATCACCGATATTTCGGCCGCGTTGACGGCTTTGCTTGCCGATGTCTTCACGCTTTATGTGAAGACCAAGAACTTCCACTGGCACATGTCCGGTCCGCATTTCCGCGATTATCATCTGCTGCTTGACGAGCAGGCAGAACAGATTTTCGACATGACGGATGAGGTTGCCGAACGCGCCCGCAAGATCGGCGGCACGACGCTGCGCTCGATCGGCCAAATCGCCCGCCAGCAGCGTATCCCGGACAATGATGCAGATTATGTAACGCCTGAGGACATGCTCTCCGAACTGCGTGAAGACAATCTTCACCTCGTTTCAATCCTGCGCGCAGTACACGAAGTCTGCGACGAGCATAACGACGTCGCGACCGCCAGCTTGATCGAGAACTGGATCGACCAGAGTGAGCGCCGTACCTGGTTCCTGTTCGAAACGACCCGTCAGGCGAAGTAATGGCTCAGCTTCTGGCCTCGGGCTGGCGAATGAGCCTGCCCGGCGACCAGCCGAGATTCATGCCGGCGGCGGCGAGCAGAATGACCGCCGCCCCGGCAATCTGCATCGGCTGCAACGCGTGGCCGAAGGCGAAACGGTCGACCAGGATGGCGGCGACCGGATAGATGAAAGACAAGGCGCCGGTCAGATGTGTCGGCAGCTTCTGGATCGCGCCATACAGCAGCACATACATCAGGCCGGTGTGGATGACGCCGACGGTGATCAGGATCGTCCAGGAACCGGTATCGGCCGGAAGGTTCGAAAAATCGGTCATCGGAGCCAGCATGACGATGCCGGTCGAAACCTGGATCAGCGCGATCAGGTGCGGCGGCGTGCCTTTCAGCCACTTGGCGGCAAGTGCTGCCAGCGCATAGAAGAAGGCGGCACCCAGCGCCATTAGGATGCCGAGACCGTAGCTTTCGGAGACGGCATCGGTACTTGGCTTCGCCTCGACGATTACAGCCATGCCGGCGAAGGAAAGCCCGAGCCAGAAGAGCTTCGTGCTCGTGATCTTCTCACCGAGAAAGAGTGCGCCGAGCCCAAGCAGCATGAAGGGTTGAGTATTGTAGACCGTCGTCGCGATGGAGATCGAGGCATGCGAATAGGAGGCAAACAGCAGCAGCCAATTGGAAACGATCGCGATGCCGCCGAAGACAGCAATACCGAGCGAGCGCAGACTGATGATACYGGGCCTGAGCAGGCCAAGGGCGGTGCAGATGACAAGCAGGGTCAGCGCGCCGAAAAAGCAGCGCCAGAAGACGACGCCGCTGATCGGCTGGCCGGACATGACGACGAACCAGCCTATCGTTCCGGAGATCAGCATCGCCGCTGTCATCTCCGCTGTGCCTCTTCTGATCTCACCCTGCATCGCCATCTCCATCAGTTATCGGGAAATTGTATTGCGGCAAAGCAGCAATTTCTATAAGATAAAAAAGGGAAAGGCTGGATAAACCTAATCTTGTTAGGAGTTTTTGCCATGTTGGCTAACGAGATCCCGGCTGTCGACGATATTGACCGCGCAATGATAGAGGCGCTGGCAGGAAACTCACGTATTTCCCTAAAGGAACTCGCCCAGGCCGTAGGTCTTTCTTCGCCGAGCGCGGCAGAGCGCTTGCGGCGGCTTGAGGATCGCGGGGTCGTTACCCTCTTCACCATCGATCTCGATCCGGCGACGATCGGCTACCCGCTTCAGGCGATCGTGCGGGTGCGCCCGCTGCCCGGCCAGCTCCATATCGTCGAGCGCATCATCCAGGACACGCCGGAGTTCATCGAATGCGACAAGGTGACGGGAGATGATTGTTTCATTGCCCGTCTCGTCGTCCGCTCCATGGGTGAGCTCGACAACATTCTCGACAAGGTGGCCGAGCGGGCGGAGACCAATACCTCGATGATCAAGTCCTCGCCGGTCAAGCGCCGCCTGCCGCCGCTGATCCGAAAGAAATAGTCCGAAACAATAACCTCAGAAATCTGCCATCGGCGACAGCATCGCGGGACGATCGAGGCTCATCTCTTCCAGCCCGCGCAGCATCAGCCGTGTCCCGCCTTCGCAGGGAGCGGCCTCGCCGGACCAGCCGAGCCTGTCCGGGCGGAAGAGCGTTTCGACGGATGTCGCCTGAATGCCGAGACCGGCAAGGATTGCGGCAAGTGGAGGGATGTCTGTCGCGACCACATCGAGAAGAACGAAGTGGCCGGCGACCGGCATTTTCCATGCGATGGCCGCCGCACTCTCTTCAAGATAGCTCAAGCGGACATCGGCATCGAGTCGCGTGTTGATCAGAAACATCGCCGAGCTGCCGGCAACGGCGAGAGTTTCAGAAACCGGTTTGCGGTTTTTCAGCAGACTCTGGAGCAAAGCAAGATCGTCGACATCGCGCGGCTGAAGCGTCCGCGCCCCGGTGGCGCCGCTGACCGCTGGTGCAGGGCCAACGTACTTGTGAAGCGGGAGCGAACGGAAACCATAGGGCTCGTAGAGATCAGGCTTGTCCGTAGAGAGGATGACAACCTCGAAACCTTGCGTCTCGCACCAGACAAGTGCTTTCTGCGTCACATCGCGGTAGAGGCCGCGGCCACGCCATGGTGGACGGACCGCTCCGGATTGAAGTCCGGCCGCATTGACGAGCCTGCCGTTGAAGACGAAAGGCATGGCGAAGGCGGAAAGATTGGCGGCAAGCACGCCCTCATCGGTAAACCAGCCGAAGGGCATGCTGGTCGGGTCCGCACCGCCGAGTGCACGCAGTGGGTCGATATCGATGCCGAATGTATTGTCGAGGAGAGAAACGAGCGCGGCCCAGGCTGCCGGATCGCTGAAATAGTTCTGTCGGAAGGTAAGGCCGGTCGCATCCGCGGCGCTCATACGCCTGTGGAACCAAAGCCACCGGCGCCGCGCGCGGTTTCGGTCGTCTCCGAGACTTCGGTGATGCGGGTCTGGATGAAAGACGCGATCACCATCTGCGCGATGCGCATGCCACGTGTGATGGTGAAATCCTCCTCGCCGAGATTGATGAGGATGACTTTCACTTCGCCGCGATAATCGCAGTCGACGGTGCCGGGCGCATTGAGGCAGGTGACACCGTTCTTGGCCGCAAGACCGGAACGCGGGCGAATTTGTCCCTCGAAACCGTCAGGGATTTCAAAGACGAAGCCTATAGGAACAAGCGCGCGTTTGCCAGGCGCAAGCACCAGCGGCTTGTCCTCGTCGATGGCCGCGCGAAGGTCCATGCCGGCAGCCCCCCGCGTTTCATAGGCGGGTAGATCGAGGCCTTGGCCGTTCGGCAGGCGGACGAGATTGAGGGTCGGGCGGGTGTCTGTGTGAATGGTCATGCGGCATTACTTCGTGCCTCACGCCGCAAGGTCAATTGCAATGGCGCGCTTTAATCGCTAGATACGCCGCAATTCCACAGGATTCACACTATGGCCGAAAGTCTCGCCGAGGCGGTCTCCCGCCGCCGCACATTCGCTATTATTGCCCACCCGGACGCGGGTAAGACGACGCTCACGGAAAAGCTGCTGCTTTTCGGCGGCGCCATCCAGCTCGCCGGTGAAGTGAAGGCGAAGAAGGACCGCATACAGACCCGCTCGGACTGGATGAAGATCGAGCGTGAGCGCGGTATCTCCGTCGTCACCTCGGTCATGACCTTCGAATATGAAGGCAATGTCTTCAACATTCTCGATACTCCCGGTCACGAAGACTTTGCCGACGATACCTATCGCACGCTGACGGCGGTGGATGCCGCGGTCATGRTCATCGATGCCGCAAAGGGTATCGAGCCGCGCACGCTGAAGCTCTTCGAAGTCTGCCGCATGCGCGACATTCCGATCATCACCTTCATCAACAAGATGGACCGCGAAAGCCGCGATCCCTTCGAGATCCTGGACGAGGTCGAGGAAAAGCTGGCGCTGGACACGGCCCCGGTCACCTGGCCGATCGGTCGCGCCAAGACCTTCTGCGGTTCCTACCACCTGAAGGAAAACACCGTGCGCGGCTCCGATACGGAAGTCGAGGTCACTGCCGTCAACGGCCCGCAGAGTGTGGCCGACCGGCTGCCGGAAAACGAGCGCGATTCCTTCATCGAGGAAGTCGAGCTGGCGATCGAGGCCTGCCGTCCGTTCGATCGGCAAGCTTTCCTCGAAGGCCATATGACGCCGGTCTTCTTCGGATCGGCGCTGCGCAATTTCGGTGTCCGAGACCTCATCAACGCACTGGGTGAAGTCGCCCCGCCGCCGCGTGACCAGACGGCCGATATTCGCACCGTGCATGCCGCCGAAGACAAGATGACGGCCTTCGTCTTCAAGATTCAGGCGAACATGGATCCGAACCATCGCGACCGCATCGCCTTCGCCCGCATCTGCTCCGGCAAGCTGGAGCGCGGCATGAAGGCGCGCCTTTCGCGCACGGGCAAGCAACTCGGCCTCACCGCGCCGCAATTCTTCTTTGCCTCGCAGCGCCAGCTTGCCGATACGGCCTATGCCGGCGACGTGGTCGGCATCCCGAACCACGGCACGCTGCGCATCGGCGACACGCTGACGGAAGGCGAAAGCCTCGTCTTTCAGGGCGTGCCCAACTTCTCGCCGGAGATCCTGCGCCGCGTGCGCTTGGAAGACGCCATGAAGGCCAAGAAGCTCAAGGAAGCCTTGCAGCAGATGGCCGAAGAAGGTGTGGTCCAGCTCTTCTCTCCGGAAGACGGTTCGCCCGCTATCGTCGGTGTCGTCGGCGCGTTGCAGCTCGATGTGCTGAAGGAGCGCCTGATGGCCGAATACGGCCTGCCGGTCTCCTTCGAAATGTCGCGCTTCTCCATCTGCCGCTGGATTTCGTCCGATCAGGCTTCTGACCTCGACAAGTTCCTCACCGTCAAGCGTGGCGACATCGCCCGCGATCTGGACGGCGACCCGGTCTTCCTGGCGCAGGACGGTTTCTCGTTGCGCTACGAGGCGGAGCGCTATCCGGCGATCAAGATGGTGGCAATCAAGGAATATCATGCGGCCAAGGCCGCCTGATTACCGCGCCAGCCGCTCGGCAAGGAACTCGACGACGGCGCGCACTGAGGGTAATTGTCCCCGTCTGTGCGGCATGAGCATCGTCGTGCTGATGCTGCCGGCCGTCCAACCAGGCAAAAGACGCACCAGCCGGCCGTCATGCAGCGCATCGTTGMAGACGGAGGTGGGCAGAACAGTAATGCCCATGCCGGCCGCAGCTGCTTTCAGCAGTACCATTGGCTCGTCCGCCGCCATCACAGGCTGGGGCATTATCAACGCCTTGGTGCCGCCGTCCGAGATAAGGGACCAGTGTTCCTCCGTAAGACTGGGCATGATTGCCTTGTGACCGGCGATATCTTCGGGCCGCTCGGGCTTCCCATATTGCGCTATATAGTCCGGCGAAGCGACAATCAGGAACGGGTGAACCGCAAGCCGCCGCTGTACGAGCGCCGAGTCTGCCAGCGGAAAGCGGTGACTGCGCAGCGCGATGTCGAAGCCCTCCTGAACGATATCGACGAAGCGGTCGGTCACATGCAATGACACTTTCAGCTTCGGATAGCGTGCTGTCAGTTCGGCCAGATGATCGGCGAGCGAAAATTGCGCCGTAGGCACTGCTGCGGTCAGTCTGACCGTGCCGCTCGGCTCTCCAAGGCGGTTGCGCACGATGCTTTCGGCCATTTCCGCTTCGATGATCGAGGCTTGCGCATGTTCGAAGACATCCCTGCCGATATCCGTCAGGGCAAAGCTGCGTGAGGTGCGCTGGATCAGCCGTACGCCGAGCCTCTCCTCCAGTTCCGCCACGCGCTTGCTGATCGTCGATTTCGGGATGCCCAGATGGCGTCCCGCAGCCGTGAAGCTACCGCTTTCCACCGCTCGCACGAAGAGATGGAGGTCGTTGAGGTTAAAGGCGGCCGGCATTTTTCAGCCTCCATATCTGTGGACTTTAAGGCGCATTATTGCCGACTGCCGTTTGATCGTCCACGAAATCATATTGGCCGGGTCAACAAATTCCACCTGGAAAGGACCCGATAATGTCACTCATATTGTTCTACGGCGTACCGGAAGGCTGCTCCTTCGGTTCGATCGTCTCTCTGGAATGGTCCGGCCTGCCTTACCGCCTCTGCCGGATCGAAATGCCCGAGACTGTCTCTGGCGACGAATACCGGCGCATCAACACTGTCGGAGAGACGCCTTCGCTGCTGCTGCCGGACGGGCGGCTGATAAACGAAAGCATGGCAATCCTGAACCATATCGCTGCGCAGTCGCTCGCCAACGGGCTGGGTTTTGCACAGGGTACAGCCGAGTTCGACCGCCTGAACCAGATGCTCGCCTATTTGAATACCAGTTTTTTTGGCGCCTTCGGCCCGCTCTGGCACGCGGTCGAACATGAGCTTGGGCCTGCCGAGAAGGAGGTACTCGTCGCTTACGGTACAGCCAAGGTCGAAAAGGCCCACGGCACGCTGGAGCGTCTGCTCGCCGGCCGGAAATGGCTGCTTGGCGACAAGCCCGGCATTGCGGATGCCTATTTCACCGGTATCGCCCGCTGGAACGACTTTCACATGGTGGTCGACCGCCGGCAGTTTCCGGCGGTGAACGATCTCTATCAGCGCATGATTCAGCTGCCTGCCGTGCGCTTCGCCCACGCGATCGAGCATCGGGAGAAGGCCGGAAGCGCCGGCAACTTCCTGGGCGAAGTCGGCCTCGAAGAGGCACTCGGCCTGCTGCGTCAGGCTGCGTGACGCCATCTGCCGCCCCGTCTGGACGGGGCGGCAGTCTCAACCTGCTGCGATGATCTCGATTTCGACCAGCCAGTCATCCCGAAGTGTTTGCACCACAATCGCCGTCGTCGGGATAATGTGATCGCCAAGCGCTGCCAGCCGCGCATTCTGATTGGCTTCGGCATATTCCGCGTCGCGCAGATAGCTCGTGAGCCGTACGATATTGCCCACGCTCAAACCGGCATCGGCAAGGATTGCCCGCAGGTTCGACCAGATGAGATCCAACTGGCCAGGAAGATCATCTGCGGCCGCACCTGTGCCATCGAGCCCCATCGTGCCGCTGACGAAGAGCAGGCGGCTGGGATTCCGGACTTCCATCGCGTGAATATAATCCGGCGTTGCAGCATAGACGCCGTCCCGTGGATTGTGTCGTACCAGTTCCATCCAAGGTTTCTCCATATCGAACGCAGTGAAGCTTTCTGTTATTATCGCCGAATAAAATTCGGCAAGAGGGCAGATTTTCCGAATGGCAAAAGAAACGAAGGACGTTCGGCGCAGCAAGCGGGATGCCGTGCAGTTGGATCCATTCGACCGAAGGATATTAGGCGCGCTGGCAGTCGATGCCATGCAGAGCTATGCCAGCCTCGGCGAGAAGGTCAGCCTGTCGCCGCCAGCCGTGCACGAGCGTGTCAAGCGGCTGCGCCGATCCGGAGTGATGAAGGGTGCGCACGCCGCGCTCGACGGGGCATCACTCGGCAAGCCGCTGCTCGCCTTCGTCCATGTGGAGGCGGCCGGTTGGGGCAAGAGCGAGCGACTGATGCGGATCTGCCGTTTTCCTGAAGTGGAAGAGATGCATTCCGTGGCAGGCGACGCGAGTGTCATCTTCAAGGTGCGTACGGAAAGTCCGGTCGCGCTGGAGGCCTTTCTGTCACAGATCCATGCCGTTCCAGGCGTCACAGGGACCAAGAGCTATGTGGTGCTGTCCACCTATCTGGAGCGGCCGGTTCAGGCTGACCTGACGGAGGAATGGCCGGATAATCCGTTGCCTGCCTGATATCTGGGTCGCTATAGTCAACGCGACATACCGCGCGCCTGTGTTCGTTGCGGCTGGGAGAAGGAATTATGGTGYGAGAAAACGAGATCCGTGAAAATGAACTGGCGCTCGACAATCCGCCTGAAGCGACGGATGCCGGCCTCGTCTTCATCGGTCGCATTTTCACGCCCTGGACCTCGCGAATGGAAACCCCGCGCCAGGGGCGGCATGACGGACCGCTCTGCCGCATCGAAATCTTCGATCCCTGGACGCCTGCACTGCAAGGTGTCGCGGCCTACGAGCGGCTGGAAGTGCTTTACTGGCTGCATCAGTCGCGGCGCGATCTGCTGCTGCAGAGCCCGGCCAGCAACGGCAAGACGCACGGGACCTTTTCGCTGCGCTCACCCGTAAGGCCCAATCCGATCGGCACCTCCATCGTCAAGCTGGAAGCGATCGAAGGCAATGCGGTGCTGGTCCGCGGCTTGGATTGCCTCGATGGAACGCCGCTTCTCGACTTGAAGCCGGACCGCACCTTTTTCAAGCCCATAGCCCCGCCGCAGCCGGGCGATTTCCAGACCGGCCACGCATCGTAGCGAAACCGAAAAAATCAGTCGACACCCACCATCACATCGGAAGCCTTGATGACGGCATAGGCCTCGGAACCGACCTTGAGGCCGAGTTCGTCAACCGCCTCGTTGGTGATGGAGGCGGTGACGATAACGCCATTGCCGATATCGATGCGGATATGGGCGGTCGTCGCACCCTTCACCACATCCACGACCTTGCCCTTCAGGCGGTTGCGCGCACTGATCTTCATGAAAATCCTCCCTTGTTATGCTCGCGAAATTATCTGCCGGCAGGCTTCCGCGTCAAACCGTTCAGGCAGCGAGATCACCTAGGAAGTCGTCGCACCAGCGCGAGACGTCATGTTCCAAGAGGTGATCCATCATCCGTCGCCAGCGGTCACGGCGTTCGTCGAGCGGCATGTTAAGCCCGCGTGCCAGCGCATTGGATGTGCCGACGATATCGTAGGGATTGACGAGCAGGGCGCCGTTCAGCTCCCGCGCCGCGCCGGCAAAGCGGGAAAGAACCAGCACGCCCGGATCATCAGGGTTCTGTGCGGCAACATATTCCTTGGCGACGAGGTTCATGCCGTCACGCAGTGGCGTGACGAGGCCGACCTTGGCAAGCCGATAGAGGCCGGCGAGCACCGGCCGGCTGACGGAGCGGTTGATATAGCGGATCGGCACCCAGTCGACAGTGCCGAGCGCGCCGTTCACACGGCCGGCCTGTTCGGCGACCATGCGCTGCATTGCCTCGTATTCCGGTACTTCGGAGCGGGATTTCGGGGTGATCTGCAGATAGGTGACCTGGCGCTGATGCGCCGGATTGTTGGTGACGAAGTGCTCGAAGGCATCGATGCGCTGCGTGATGCCCTTGGAATAATCCAGCCGGTCGACGCCGATGATGAGGCTGCGGTCCTCGATGCTGTGGCGCGCCTTCAGTACCATGCTGTGGCTGTCGGCTCTCTTTGCGAATTCAGCGAAGGCGGCCGTTTCGATGGCGATTGGATAGGCTCCGCCGCGGAACGTGCGCTCACCGGCGGTAAAACGCCCTTCGCCGATCATGTCTCCCATCTCCTCGCGACGCAGGCAGCCTGCGAAATTTTCCAGATCGTGATCGGTCTGGAAGCCGACGAGATCATAGGCAGCGAGCCCTCGCATGATTTCCTCGTGGACGGGCATGGCGAAGAGCACGTCTGCCGGTGGCCAGGGAATGTGCAGGAAGAAACCGATCCTGTTCTTGATACCCATCTGCCGAAGCTCGGCGGCAAGCGGAATGAGGTGGTAATCATGGACCCAGATGACGTCGTCCGGCTTGATCAACGGCGCCAGTCGATGGGCGAAGAAGCGGTTGACACGAAAATAGCCGGCCATTTCCGTACGGCCGTATTCCGCAAGGTCCATTCGGTAATGACAGATCGGCCAGAGCATGCGGTTTGCGAAGCCGAAGTAATATTCGTCGACATCCTTGGATGTGAGATCGGTCAGTGCATAAGTGATGTTGCCCCGCTCCTCGATCGCAAGCGGGCCGGGTTCGCCTTCTTCGTTGATCTTTCCCGACCAGCCCATCCAGATGCCGCCACGTTTCTCAAGTGCGGCCTCCAGCGCCACGGCAAGCCCGCCGGCGGACGCGGCCCCTTTCTTTTCCTGGACGGGGACACGGTTGGAAACGACGACAAGTCGGCTCATGAAAAATTCCTTTCATTAGAAATAACTGCAAATGCAATCAGTTGGTGAAATGCGAGATGATTTCGCGGACCACTTGCGCAGAAGGCAGGGTGCCGCGAGCGGCGGTCTCGGCTGACGGCGGGCCGACGCGGACGGAATATCCACCGAGCCGGTTCGCCATGGCGAACATCGCCTCGTCGGTGACATCGTCACCAATGGCGATCGGATGGCGGCCGAGAAAGGTTGAAGTTGCGAGAAAGCTCTCCAATGCGTCGCCCTTGTTGGCTCTGGCGGGGCGGATTTCGAGAACCATCTTGCCATGCTGGAGGGTCCAGTCCGGTCTTGCGCGGTTCGCGAAACGCTGCATCAGTTCTGTAAGTTCCGCCTGCCGCGCCGGCGCAAGTCGGAAATGGGCGGCGACGGCCGCGCCCTTGTCCTCGATGAGGATGCCGGTCCAGCCTGCCGTCTCTGCCCGCAGTTCGATCTTCAGCCTCTCGAATTCGGCCGTAGACTCCACCTTGAAGATGCTGCCGTCGGGGCTGCGGCGTTCGGCTCCATGCAGGCCGGCGATAGGAAACTGGAAGGGAGCGAAGAGGCGGTCGGCATAGGATAGTCCGCGCCCTGTCACCAGCGCCAACGCGCCGCCGAGCCTTTTCGATAGCGCGTCGAGCTGCGCGGGAAGCGACGGTGGTACGAATATTTCATCCGGCGTCGGTGCGAGATCGAGAAGCGTGCCGTCAATATCGAGAAAGAGTGCGCCGTGCTGGAGATAGGAAGAGAGCGTGGTAAGGGTTTCGTCCTGCTGGGAAACGCTGCCGGATGGCGGCGCTTCTGATAGCTGATTGCTGTTTGCCATGCCCGGGAAACTAGGTCAGCACGGCTCTGCGGCAACCCTCGACCGTCCTCAATCTGCCGGCGGACCGGCGGGATGCTCGGCATAAAAGGCCTTCGCATCCGCCGTGAAGGCGGCGCGCTGGCCGGCCGTCGTGTAGAACATGTGGCCGCCGCGATAGAGCTTCAGTGACACGCGATTGCCCGCAAGCGACGGCGGAAGATGGTCAACTACGTAGCGGCTGACGCCATAGGGGGTCACCAGATCACTGTAGCCGTGCGCGACTAGCAGGTGAAAGGACGGGTTGGAGGCGAGCATCTGCCTGATATCGTCGGTGGCGCTTGCCTGGAAGCGCGAGCCGCCGCCACGTCCACCGCCCCAATCCCAGCGCCGGCTGATATCGTTCTCGAGCAGGGTGTAGGTCATCTCCGTCTTGAAGCCGAGTTCGTTGCGGGCATAATCGGCAAAGGCGCCACCATAGGCGCGGGCGAACCCGTCGAGGATTGGGTCGTTGCCGCGGTCGTAATCGGATTCCGGATAGGGATCGGGTGTTGCGAAGGAGGCGTCGTAGGGGCTCATCACTTCGCCGCCCTGCCGGTCGGAATGCTTGGCGAAAGCATCGCCGAGGAAGCCGCGATTGCGGATAACGACATCCTGCGGAATGCCGGTGAGACTGGAAATCTTGCCATAGAAGGCTGTTGCCGCATCGCCTGTGGGCGCGGCGCCAGCAAGCGTGGTGAGATATTCGCCAAGCGCGAAGGTCTCAATATCGCGCTGGCTGGACTCGCTGAAGCTCCTGCGGCGGTCGGCCTCGGCGGCTGCCAGCGAGGGAAATTCCAGCGCCGCACCGAGCGCGAACTGGTCGGCATTAAACATCAACTGCCCTTCAAGCAGCGGCGATAGCATGACAGTGCCTGCGATGATGATTCCCTGGCTCTCTTGCAACGTGGACGCCACCTTGGCAGCGCGGAAACCGCCATAGCTTTCGCCGAGCAGGTATTTCGGCGAATTGGCGCGGTTGTTATGAGCGACGTAGAGCGCGATCGTTTTCGCCATGGTCTGCGCATCGGCGCTGACATTGTAATAATTCGAAGCGTCGTCGGCCTTCACCGTGCGGCTCCAGCCGGTACCAACAGGATCGATCAGCACGAGATCGGTGAAATCGAGCCAGCTATGCGTGTTATCGACGAGCTTTGCATTTGCGCCGTCACGGCCATCTGGTCCGAAATCCAGCACCTTCGGGCCGACGAGGCCGAGATGCAGGAATGCGGAAGCCGCACCTGGTCCGCCATTGAAGGCGAAGGTGATCGGCCGGTCTTGCCTCGCATCCTTGGCGACATAGGCGGTATAGAAGATCGCGGCGTTCTGCCCACCATCCTGGCCGAAGAGATCGAGTGTGCCTGCGGTCGCGGTATAGGCGATCTTGCGCCCATCGGCTGTCGTCAGCTCGTGTTCGGTGACGGAATCTGCGGGCAGCAGCCTGAGCACGCCCTCGCGGGCCGAACCCTGTTGGGCGGGAGCACGACGTTCGCCGGCCTCTTGCGCGAAGGCGAGGGCAGGCGTGAGCGTGGCGGTCAGTGCGGCGAACAGAAGTAGGGATCGGAAGCGCAAGTATATCTCCTCCGGCGGGTGCGGGATGCGGCTGAGATAGGGTAGCAGCCGCACCCCTTCGATGGAGATCAAGAGATGGTGATGCGCAAGTGAGCTTTGCTCACTGGCCGCTCTCGACGGTCCGTGCGTTCACATGCCGTGCCCGGCCGGCCCGCCATCCGTTGAAGGCTGCACCGAGGCCGAGCGCGACGAACAGTACGGCGCACCAGGCGAAACTGCCGGTCCAGCCGCGGATCAGGCCGACAATGAACGGACCGATTGCGGCAAGCAGATAACCGATACATTGCGCCATGCCCGAAAGATGGGCTGCGACATGCGGATCGCGCGAACGCAGCACGATGGCTGTCATGGCCGCGGCAATGAGCCCGCCCTGGCCGATCCCCTGGAGGACGGCCCAGAACCAGACGGTGGAAAGTGGCGCGAAGAGCAGACCGAGAAGTGCCACGACGGCGAGGGCGCAGAGCGTAACATTGATAAGGCGCTGATCTTTGCCCCGCACGGCGATGTGCGGCACGACGAGGCAGGCGGCGGCCTGCACCATGACGGAGGCAGAGACGATGCCGCCAGCCGCAACGCCGTCAAGCCCGCGCTCACGCAAGATCGGCACCAGCCAGCCGAAGACGCAATAGGCGAGTGCCGACTGCAGGCCCATGAAAAGCGTGACCTGCCAAGCAAGCTTGTCCCGCCATAGTCCTTCGACGCGAAAGCCGCTGCGTCGCGCCTGTCGACCGCTCGCAATGACCTGCGGCAGCCAGATCAACCCAACGATGAGGGCGGGCAAGGCCCAGACGGCGAGCGCGCCTTCCAGCGAGCCGCCGAGCGCCTGTTCGATCGGCAGCGTCAGGCCCGCCGCACTGGCGGCACCCGCACAGAGCGCCATCGTATAGAGGCCGGTCATCAGAGCTGTGTTCGCGGCGAAGTCGCGCTTTATCAGTCCGGGTAGCAGCACGTTGCCGACGGCGATCGCAGCACCCGCAAGCGCGGTGCCGAAAAACAGCAGCGGAATGGAGGAAAGGCCGCGCAGCGCCGTGCCGAATGTCAGCAGCAGGAGCACGCCGAGCAGCGTCCGCTCCGAGCCGATGCGCTGGGCAAGCCGCGGAGCGAGCGGTGAGAACGCGCCGAGACAGACGACGGGCAGTGTCGTCAGAAGACTGGCGCCGAGTGGCGACAAGCCGAGTTCCGTGCGGATTTCCGGCAGCAGCGCGGAGGCGCTGGAAAACACCGGCCGCAGATTAAACGCGATCAGCACGAGGCTGGCACCGAGCAGGAAGCGGGCGGTCGTGCTCAGCTTCTGCGGCGGCAGCGGTGCCGGCACACTGTCGATTTCGGCATCGATCATCGTCTCGTCAACGGCGTCGAACGAGGGTGTGGCATTCTGTATGGTCATGAAAGAAGCATCCGGTCGAGGGCGGAAAGGATGGGCGCCATGAAATCGCGCACGGCGGTATCGGCCTTGTCAGGGCTGCCGGACTCGATGGCGTCGACGATTGCCTGGTGTGCCTGCATATCGGGTTCGGGAATCGCCTTGTCGAGCGTGGCGGCAATGGTCTCCGCAATCGAGGTGGAGAAGAAATCGTAGATCTCGATCATCGCCCGGTTACCGGAGGCGGCAATGACCGCCTTGTGGAAAGCAAGGTCGCATTCGATAAACCTTGCCGGATCGCCGCCTTGATAATTGCCGCGCGCGACAAGCAGTGCGCGAAGCCCGGCGATGATGTCTGGCGTCTTGCGGGTGGCGGCAAGCCGCGCGCCTTCTACATCGAGCGCGCAGCGCGCCGCGAACTGGTCGCGCAGGCTGGCGCGCCGCGCCATGGTGAGCGGCCGGCTGCTGTCGGTGGTCGAAAGCACATAGGTGCCGGAGCCCTGCCGCGTTTCCAGGAGGCCCTGCGAAACAAGAACGCGCACGGCTTCGCGCACAGTGCCGCGGCTGACCGACAGCATGGTCGAAAGCGAGGCTTCGTTCGGCAGTTTCTCGCCGACAGCCCAGCGCTTGGCGAGGATCTCGCTGCGGATCGCTTCAGTGGCCGTGTCGGCAAGGTTGGTCTTGTTAAGAGGTTGCATCAACACTATTCGTAAAGTCATCTGATGACTTTACGAATAGTGTTGTTCCTTTCGAGCGTCAACGGCTGAATGAAGGCAATAAAAAAGGGCCGCTTTCGCGACCCTTTCCATGAGGTTTGGCCTGTAACTGGCCCGGACCGTCTTATGCGGCCCCAGGAAGGCGGGTTTAGAACGAGGGCTGCCTCGCCTTCATCACCACTTCCATGCCCGTTACGAAGTCCGAAAACTCATTAGACATTGGATCACCTTCCTTTCGTTACGTTGTCGATGAATTAAAGGTAGCTCGATTCCTTCGAGATGCAAGAGGAAAACGCATGGCTGTTTTTTAGCCGGCGTCGGGGCTATGTCGTTCTAATGCCTGATTTTCGGCCGTTCCGATCACGCAAATCCATATCGCATTTGCGGAAAGTGATCTTGACCATTGTCAAGAATTCGTCACCTGCGCCTTGCAAATCGGGTGGCGGTTAAGCCCTTATTAGCCGTAGCGTCAGACAATCCAGGACGTTTTCAGCATTCCTGCCGCAGCAGGCGGTGGGCCGGAGCAAGAGCATGTGTCGTTGGGCAGCCTATCGCGGAGATCCCCTCTATCTGGAGGAGCTGGTATCTTCACCCGCCCATTCGCTGATCGAGCAATCCCATTGCGCCACCCGCGCCAAGACGGCGACGAATGGCGATGGTTTCGGCATAGCCTGGTATGGCGACCGGTCTGAGCCGGGCCGCTACCGCGATATCCTGCCGGCATGGTCCGACTGTAATCTGAAGAGCCTGGCGCGGCAGATTCGCTCGCCCTTGTTCCTTGCCCACGTGCGGGCTGCGACCGGCGGGGGCACGCGGCGCGACAACTGCCATCCCTTCACGCATGAAACCTGGTCCTTCATGCATAATGGCCAGATTTCCGGCTTCGAGCGCCTGCGCCGGCCAATGGAAACCATGCTTGATGATGATCTGTTCAACGCCCGCAGCGGCACGACGGATTCCGAGCTTCTGTTCCTGATCGCCCTGCAGTTCGGCTTGCGTGATGCGCCGATCGCTGCGATGGCGCGGACCATCGCCTTCGTCGAAGGCTTGGCGGAGAATATTCTGGGTTCCGTGCTGCTGCGCTTTACGGCAGCCTTCTCGGACGGCAAGTCGCTCTACGCGGTTCGTTATGCCACCGACCGCAAGGCGCCGACGCTCTACGCCTCGCCGCTTGCCGGCGGCTACTGCCTTGTCTCCGAACCATTGAACGATGATGGCGATGCCTGGCGGGAAATTCCTGACGGCAGCGCCGTGATCGTCAGTGCCGATGGCCTTGATATCACGGCGTTCCACCCGGAAAAGCCCATGCTTGAAAGGCCGAAGCCCGTCTCTATCCCTGCGTAAGCCGCTCGGCGATCACGGCGGCCAGTCGCTCCGCAACCTCCGCCTTGGAAAGATCGGGCCACTGTTCGACACCGTCATGGCGGATGATCTTCACGCTGTTATGCGTGCCACCCATGATTCCGGTTGCCGGCGAGACGTCGTTGGCGACGATGAGGTCTGCGCCCTTGCGCTCCAGCTTCGCCTTGGCATTGGTCTCGACATCCTGCGTTTCTGCCGCAAAGCCGATCACCAGCTTCGGCCGCGTCGTATGATGCCCGACAGTCTTGAGAATATCGGGGTTTTCGGTCAGCGCCAGCGTCGGGATGGATTCGCCCGGGTGCTTCTTGATCTTCTGGTCGGCGGCCGAGGCGACGCGCCAGTCGGCCACTGCCGCCACCATCACGGCGACATCGGCCGGAAGGGCGGCGAGCACGGCGTCGCGCATCTCCTCGGCCCGCTCGACATGGATCATCTTGACGCCGGCCGGATCGGGAATGGTAACCGGACCGGACACCAGCGTCACATCGGCGCCGAGCCGCGCAAGCGCTGCGGCGATGGCATGTCCCTGCCGGCCGGAGGAACGGTTGGCGATATAGCGCACCGGATCGATCGGTTCATGCGTCGGGCCGGAGGTGACGATGGCCCTCTTGCCGGCAAGCGGTTTCGGCCCGTCGTCCAGCAGGGCTTCGGCTGCAGCGACGATTTCCAGCGGCTCGGCCATGCGGCCGGTGCCGGCCTCGCGGCTTTCCGCCATCTCGCCGGCGACAGGGCCGATGAAGCGGAGGCCATCGCGCCGCAGCGTCTCGACATTACGTTTCGTCGCCGGGTGCGCCCACATTTTCGGGTTCATTGCAGGCGCGGCAAGCACTGGCCTGTCGGTGGCAAGCAGCACCGTGGAGGCGAGGTCGTCGGCAAGTCCATTGGCCATCTTCGCCATCAGGTCGGCGGTGGCAGGCGCGATCAGCACCAGATCGCAATCGCGCGCCAGCCGGATATGGCCGACATCCTGCTCGTCCTGTCGCGAAAAGATGTCGGTGAAGACATGATCGGCGGCCAATGCGCCGACCGCCAGCGGTGTCACGAATTCCTGCGCCCCCTTGGTCATGAGCGGACGCACCGAGGCGCCGCGTTCGCGCAGGCGGCGGATCAGATCGAGGCTCTTATACGCCGCGATGCCGCCTGAGATGATGAGGAGGATGCGTTTGCCGCTGAGAGCCATGGTTTTTTCCCGCCGCTTCTTTGACTGGGCAAAACCCTAAGCCTTTGGTGGAAAACATGCAATCGCGACACTCAGGCTTGTTTGATCCGCTTGGGCGTAAAGAGCGCAATTGCCATGCCGACGCCGATCAGCTGCAGGACCGCACCACCGGCTTCGGGCACCGTCGGCATGCGCTGTTCGAACAGAAAGCCGTAAAAAAGGCCGAAGACGGTTTCTGCGACGATCAGCTGGGCGGCAAGCGCGAGCGGCAGAAGGCGCGAGGCAATCATCCAGCACAGCGTGGCAAGCCACGAGCCGGCAGTGCCCATGATTGTCGCCCAGAGTACGAAGTGAAAGGTCTGCGTGCCGGTGAAACTGACAGTCTCCCAGAGCGAGGTGAAGGGCAGAAGGACGAGTGCACCGATGCCGGCGCCGATCCCCTGCAAGGCGGTCCAGTGCATGGCGCTTGGCGCATCCTGCGACTGCATGACCGCAGCGCTCATCATGCCATAGGCGACCCAGAGCGCCAGTCCGATCAGCGCGGCGACGATGCCGAGCAGGATTTCCGGCTGATCGCTGGCGGATGTCGTGGCGAAGATCGAGACATTCACCCAGCCGATGCCGACGGCTATCAGGATCAGCGGTATTGCCAGTGTTTTCCAGTCGATGGACCGGTCCTTGAGATTGGCGATGATGGCAAGCAGTACAGGCATCGTGCCGATGACGAGCGGTGGAATGGCGGTGCCTGCGTAACGCACGGCATAGGAAATACTCATGAAATAACCGACATACCCGATGCTGCCGAGCGCAATGCCGGTCAAAACAAGCGACCGCCGCAAACCCACCGGACGAAAGCGCGGATTGATCATCAGGGTAAGGCTGACAACGGCAAAAAGCCCGTAGCGCGCCACGGTCAGGTCGATCGCCGTATAGGGCTCGACGACGCGCGGGGCGACGAAGCTCAGCCCCCACAGCGCACAGGTGGCCAGACCGCAGAGGATGCCGATCAGCATGTGAAACTCCGAAGAGATGGGACTGGGCTCCGGTGGGAAAGGGGATGTGGAGCGGTCGCGAAGAGCTATCGCCTAGCCGATATGCCCTATCACGGGCGGAAACAAGAGTCGGCCCGCGACATAGCGGAGACGGGTTTCGCAGAACGAGTCGAAATTGCTGCCTTTGTGTCATCAATCATGTGACGTAAGCGCACTTCAGTCAAAAATAGTGCGGCAGCATAGTGGGCCAACCCAAATAAAGGAGTTGCCCCATGTTTGCTGTAACCGGAATGACAGGCCAGGTCGGTGCCGCCGTTGCCGATCACTTGCTGAAGGATGGCGCCGAGGTTCGTGCCGTCGTGAGAAATCCCGAAAAGGCCGCCGGCTGGAAAGAGCGGGGCTGCAAGATCGCTGTCGCCGACATGAACGACGCGGTATCGCTGACATCAGCGTTCAGAGGTGCGGAAGGTGTCTTTCTCGTTATCCCTCCGCTTTTCGATCCCACACCGGGCTTCCCGGAGGTGAAAGGCATGCTGGCAACGCTGAAGACCGCGCTTGAGGCGGCAAGGCCCGGAAAGCTCGTCTGCCTGTCGACGGTCGGCGCACAGGCCACGCAGCCGAACCTGTTGAGCCAGCTCGGCATCGTCGAGAAGGAGCTTTCGACACTATCAATACCGGTCGCTTTCCTGCGCGCCGCCTGGTTCATGGAAAACGCCGCCTGGGATGTAGCGCCTGCACGCGAAGCCGGGGTCATTCCGAGCTTCCTTCAGCCGCTCGACCGTGCCGTACCGATGGTTGCTGTGGATGATATCGGTGTGATTGGTGCGAAGATGCTGCGCGAGAACTGGCAGGGTGTACGCGTGGCAGAGCTGGAAGGTCCCGAGCGTGTCAGCCCGGCCATGATTGCTGCTGCCTTCGCCAAGGCGCTTGGCAAGCCGGTGACCGCAGAAGTCGTCCCGCAGGAGAGCTGGGAAGAGCTGTTCCGTGCCCAGGGCATGAATAACCCCGAGCCCCGCATGCGCATGCTGGATGGCTTCAACGAAGGCTGGATCGAATTTGAGGCTGGCCGCGGGAAATCGCTGAAGGGCACGACGACGATCGAAACGGCCATTCGCCGGCTTGTCGCCGGCGCATGAATATAAAGGCCGCGGCGGAGAGGAGCCGCGGCCTTTAGCTGATATCTCTGAAGTCCAGGGGTCTCAGAGATTGCTCATGCCCCCGTCGATGATCAGTTCGCTGCCGACGATGTAGGCAGCCTCATCCGAGGCGAAGAAGACGATGGTCTTGGCGACTTCACTGACGTCGCCGAACCGACCGGCCGGAATTTGCGACTGGATCTGGGCCGCCATCGCCTTGGAGTCGGCCTCCGACATGCCGAGCTTGCCGTAGAGCGGCGTGGCGATCGGGCCGGGGCTGATGGCGTTGACCCGGATGCCGCGGCCGATCAATTCTCCCGATAGCGTCTTGGCGAGTGTCAACAATGCGCCCTTCGTCAGCGCATAGACGCTGGAATTCGGCATGCCGATATGAGCGTTGATCGAGGTGTTGAGCACGATCGAGGCCTTCTTCGAAAAGATCGGCAGCAATGCCTGGATCAGGAAGTAAGGACCTTTGACGTTGACCGCGAACGACTTGTCGAATGCGGCTTCGCTCCAGCCTTCGAGCGGGCCGAATTCGGCAATACCGGCATTGACGAAGAGAATGTCGAGCGTGCCAAAGGCGTTCCTTACAGCTTCGCCAACAGCCGCCTGACCGGCAACATTGCCGGCATCGGCTTGGATGACGAGAACCGTGTCGCCGAATTCGGCTCGGGCGGCTTCCACGCTTTTTGCGCTGCTGCCGGTAATGGCGACGCGTGCGCCCTCGGCGATGAATTGGCGGGCGGTCTCAAGTCCGATGCCGCTGGTGCCGCCGGTAATCAGGGCTGTTTTGTTTGCAAGACGGGTCATTGTGTTGTTCCTTGGATATGGGACGGGCGTTTGCCCTTTGATGATCGGACCGCGCTGTAGAATGCCGGCACGATAACCTGCTGATTTCAGGAGGGTTCATCAAGCTGCAGCAGATACTCGCACCGTTGCCGTCAGGTGCGGGTGATCGAAGCGCCCCCATCGACCAGCGTGGCCGTGCCGGTGACGAAGCTTGCGTCGTCGGATGCAAGGTAAAGCACGGAGCGGGCGAGCTCTTCCGGTGCTGCGACGCGTTTGAGCGCGTGCAGGTTGGTGATGAAGGCCTGCTTGTCCGAGGTGTCGTTCATTTCGCGATACATGTCCGTATCGACGGCGCCTGGCAGGATCGCATTGACGCGGATGTTCTGCGGGCCGTATTCGGCGGCGAGCGCCTGCGTCAGCCCGATGAGGCCGGACTTGCTCGCGGCATAGGCGGCAACACCGGGGAAGGCGAAGCTGTAGCCGACGAAGGTCGAAGTGAAAATCACCGAGCCGCCGCCGTGCCTGACCATTTCGGCGACCTGATGCTTGGCGGCGAGGAAGGATGCTGTCAGGTTGATCGCCAGCGCGTCGCTGAAGCCTGCTTCCGAGACTTCGGTGCTCGGGCCGGCTTCTCCAAGCGTGCCGGCATTGTTGAAGGCGATGTCGAGCTTGCCGTAATTCTCGACGGCGGCTGCGACCAGTGCCTTGTGATAGTCTTCCGACCTGACATCGCCGGCAACGGCAACGGCGTCACCTCCCGCGGCCTCGATTTCATTGACGAGGCTGTCGAGCTCAGCCTGGCGGCGGGCACCGACGACGACCTTGGCGCCTTCGGCGGCAAAAAGTTTTGCGGTGACGCGACCGATACCCGAGCTTGCGCCGGTGACGATTGCGACTTTGTCGATCAGACGATTCATTGTTCCATCTCCTATCTTTGGGTTGGATCGGCGTGGCTGCCGGTTTCGATGACTGGAAGATGGCACTCTTCCTTCGTTCGGATTAGTCTCCTAAATGCGGAGCTCGAATTCGGAAAAGCCGAACGATGATGAAGATTGAAGGGATTGCGGCTTTTGTCGCCGTGGTGGAGGCCGGATCGGTGAGCGAGGCCGCCCGGCGGCTACGCCTGTCCAAGTCGGTTGTCAGCGAAAGGCTGGCGGAACTGGAGAAGACACTGGGCGCCATGCTCGTCCACCGCACCACGCGCAAGCTGACACTGACGGAAGATGGAGCAGCCTTTTTGGAGCGCGCCGGGCGCATTGTCCGCGAGATGGAAGACGCTGCGGCCGATATGGCGGAGCGCCGAGGCACGCTTTCTGGGCCACTGCGCATCGCGGCCCCCGTCAGCTTCGGCCGCCTGCATCTCGGTCCGGCCCTCTATCCGTTTTTGAAGGCGCATCCGCAGATCGCGCTGACGCTCGATATGGATGACAGACGCGTGGATCCGGCCTCGGATGGCTATGATGCCATCATCCGCCACGGCGCTATCGCCGATACGAGGCTGGTCGCCTGGAAGCTCGCCCGTAGCCGCCGGCTGCTCGTCGCCTCGCCCGAGTACATCGAGCGTCACGGCAAACCCGGCTCGCTGTCCGATCTCAACGATCATCGCGGTGTCTTCTATACGAACCGCGGTGCCGCGGACTGGCGCTTCCAGACGGAGGATGGCACCGTCGTTATCCGAGCGATGCTGGGTCTCGGCATCAACAATGGCGACATGCTGCATGATGCCGCGATCGAGGGCCTCGGCATCGCGCTGTTGCCAACCTTTATCGCCGGTCCGACAATTCGGGACGGTCGGMTGATAGAGATTGATGTCGGCGCCAAGCCCGAACCGGAATTCATCTATATGGCCCATCCCGAAGGCCGAAACCCCTCGGCCAAACTGCGCGCCATCGCAGATCATTTGAAAAAGACCTTCGGTGATCCGCCCTATTGGGATCCGGATTTCTAATTCAGAAGGCTCATCAGGTTTTCGGTTACGGGAGATCGCTGGCTACGCAGCACGGCAAGTGCCAGCCGTGCCACAGCGGGCGGTCCGTCGATCGGCCGGTAGGCAACGCCGGCAAGTTTGATCTGCGAAATCGAGGCCGGCACGATAGAGACGCCGAGATCGGCCGCGACGAGATTGACGACCGAGGAGATTTGCGGTGCCTCCTGCGCCACCATCAGTTCGAAGCCCGCCTCGCGGCAGGCGCGCACCACATCGTCATAAAGGCTGAGACCGACCAGCCGCGGGAAGAGGATGAAAGACTCTTTTGCCAGCAAGGCAAGCGGCAACGTCTTCTGCTTTGCCAAGGGATGGTTTGCCGGTAGGGCGACGACCATCGGTTCGTCCGGTAAGCGCTTCAGCCTGACGCCATTGGGATCGTCGAGGCCCGGTCGCATGAAGGCCGCATCCAGTTCGCCGCGTTCGAGCTTCTGCATCAGGCCGAGCGTGTTCATCTCCGTCAGTGAAAGCTGCACGTCCGGCCAGCGGGCCTGAAAACGGCGGATCGTCGTGCTGACAATGGGGTTGAAAGCGGAAGAGGCGGTGAAGCCGAGCGACAGCCGGCCGGTCTCGCCGCGATTGGCGCTCTGCGCCGCCAAACGCGCCTTTTCAGCCGCTGCCAGCGAGGCCTTTGCTTCCGGCAGGAAGGCGGCGCCAGCCGCCGTCAACTCCGCACCATGCGGCACGCGATGGAAGAGCATCGCGCCGATTTCCGTTTCGAGATCGCGGATTTGCTGGCTGAGCGGTGGCTGGCCGATGCCAAGGCGTGCGGCTGCCCGCGTGAAATTACCCTCCTCAGCCACCGCCAGAAAATACCTCAGATGCCGCAGTTCCATCGCTATCTCCAAAACATATCAAGATCGTCTATTTCATATATTGGACAAATGGAGGCGGTCTGACTAGATCGGAGACAGGAAGGAATTGATATGTCCGACTCTGCAATCCAAGACGTTGCCGGCCTGCAAACGGCCGATGAAGACCGTCAGAAACTCTATCTGACACGCGGTACCGGCGCCTATCGCCGCGCCAGCCTGGCTCTCTTCCTCTCAGGCTTCGCTACCTTCTCGCTGCTATATTGCGTGCAGCCGCTGCTGCCGATCTTCGCTCAGGAATTTTCCGTCAGCCCGGCCGAGAGTTCGCTGGCTTTGTCGCTCTCGACCGGATTCCTGGCGATCGCGATCGTCTGTGCCRCTGCCGTCTCGGAAGGGCTTGGTCGTCGCAGCCTCATGTCGATCTCGCTGGTTGGCGCAGCCGTGCTGACGATCGCCACCGCCTTTGCGCCCGACTGGCATCTCATGCTGGTCATCCGCGCCCTGCAGGGCTTCGTGCTCGGCGGTGTTCCGGCCGTCGCCATGGCCTATCTCGCGGAGGAAATAGATCCGCGCGGCCTTGGCGCCACCATGGGCCTTTATGTCGGCGGTACGGCCTTCGGCGGCATGTCGGGGCGCGTGCTGACGGGCATCTTCGCCGAATATCTTTCCTGGCGACCGGCTCTGTTCCTGATCGGCGCCATCGGCCTTGCCGCGGCGATCGGCTTCATCGCTCTACTGCCGCCGTCACGCAATTTCGTGCGTCGTGCAGGCTTCGATCCGCAGTTCCATCTGAAGGCCTGGCTCGGACATCTCGGCAATCCGGCTCTGCCCTTCATCTTCGCCATCGCCTTCTTCGCGATGGGTTCCTTCGTGACGATATACAACTATGCCGGCTTCCGTCTCGTAGCGCCTCCCTACGACTTGAACCAGACCGAGCTCGGCCTGATCTTTACCGTTTATCTTTTTGGGATCGGCGCATCGTCGGTCGGCGGCATCCTTGGCGACCGGCTCGGTCATTTCAACGTTCTTCTGACGGGCATCGGCATCACCGCAGCCGGCTGCGCGCTGACGCTTTCAGCCTCTCTGCCGCTCATTGTCCTCGGCATCATCATCCTGACGAGCGGCTTCTTCACGACGCATTCGGTGGCGAGTGGTCTGGTCGGCAAACTTGCGGTCGGTACGAAAGGCCACGCCTCCTCGCTTTATATGCTCGCCTATTACATCGGCTCCAGCATCATGGGCTCGGCCGGAGGCTGGTTCTGGTCGATGGAGGGATGGGCGGCGATCGTGGTCTTCACGCTGGTCATGATGGCATTCGCGTTTCTGTCGGCACTCGCGGCACGCCAGCTCGCCCGGCGCCCGTCTTGACTTCCGATCCGTAGTGACTAATTTAACTAACAGGTTAAATACGAGTCGGAGGATCATCGTGAAGAAAACCTACCATGGAAGCTGCCATTGCGGCGCCATTGCCTATGAGGCCGGGCTTGACCTTTCGGCCGGTACCTTCAAGTGCAATTGCTCGATCTGCCGCAAGAAGCGCAGCTGGCTGGCGATCGTGCAGCCGGCCGATTTCCGTCTGGTGTCAGGCCGCGATCATTTGCGTGAATACCTCTTTGGCTCCGGGTCGATCCATCATCTCTTCTGTGAGACCTGTGGCGTGGCTTCCTTCGCCCGCAACGACAACGAAACGATCGGCCCCTTCATCGCCGTTGCAGTCAACTGCCTCGATGATGCGGGTGCCGAAGAGCTTGCCGCGGCACCCATTGCCTATTTTGATGGCCTGCATGACCGCTACGACGCCGAGCCCGCGGAAAAGCGGCTTCTCTGACAACGGCTTTCAGCCGAGCCGGATATAGGGCACATCCTTCTTCGCCACCTCGTCCAGCGCCTCGTCATAACCGGCGTCGGCGTAGCGCATGACGCCGAGCGCCGTATCGTTGGTAAGCGCATGGTCGAGGCGTTCGTCGGCGGCTTCCGAGCCGTCGGCAACGACGGTGACGCCGCAGCTCGTCATGTAGCCGGCATAGCCGCCGCCGCCCGAATGGACGACGACTAGGTCGGCCATTGACGAGCAGAGCATCATCGCATCGATGAGCGGCCAGTCGGCGATGGCGTCAGAACCATCCTTCATGCGCTCGGTCATGATGTTCGGATGCGCCATGGCGCCGGCATCGAGATGGTCTCGCGAGAAGGCGACAGGCCCCTTGAGCTCGCCATTCGCGACGAGTTCGTTGACGCGCCGCGCCAGCGCCGTGCGTTCGCCATGACCCAGCCACGCGATGCGCGCCGGCAGCCCCTCGAACGGAATGTGCTCACGCGCCAGCCGAATCCAGTTGGTGATGATCTTGTTGTCGGGGAACATCTCCAGCAGCAGGTCGTCGATTCTGGCGATATCGCTCTCCTCGCCCGACAGCGCCATCCACCGGAACGGGCCGATCGCGCGGGCAAAGAGCGGCCGCAAGTAGGCTTCGGTGAAGATCGGAATGTCGAAGGCATTGGCAACGCCTCCCTCGCGGGCTTGCGTGCGGATAAGGTTACCGTTGTCGAAGACTTCCGATCCGCGCTTCTGGAATTCCAGCATCGCGGTGACATGCTCGACAATCGAGGCGCGGCTGGCGGCCATGAGCTGGCCCTGGCCGTCGTCGCGCAGTCCCTTCACCTGATCGAGGCTCATGCCCTTCGGCACATAGCCGTAGACGAGGTCATGCGCCGAGGTCTGGTCGGTGACGATATCGGGCACGATGCCGCGCCGGGCAATTTCCGGATAAACTTCTGCCGCATTGCCGACGAGACCGACGGAAAGCGCACGCTTTTCCTTGACCGCCGCATCGATCATCGAAAGCGCGCTATCGAGATCGGGTGCGATTTCCTGCAGGTAGCCGATCTGCTGGCGCTTGTGGGCGCGTTCCGCATCGATATCGACGCAGAGGATGGCAGCCCCCGCCATGCGACCGGCAAGCGGCTGCGCCCCACCCATGCCGCCAAGCCCTGCCGTCAGTACGAAGCGCCCATGAAGATCGCCACCGAAGCGGCGCTCGGCAATGCGCATGAAAATCTCATAGGTGCCCTGAATGACGCCCTGGCTGCCGATATATTGCCAGGCGCCGGCCGTTAGCCCGCCCCAGCAGATCAGGCCCTTGCGCTGCAGTTCGTAGAAGACTTCGGCTTTCGCCCACTGGCCGACGATATTGCAGTTCGCCATGATGACGAGCGGCGCCTTGGCGTGGGTCTTCACGAGGCCGATCGGCTTGCCGGACTGGATCAGCAATGTCTGGTCCTCGTCCATTTCGGTCAGCGCCTTGACGATGCCCCGATGTGCCGGCCAGTTGCGGGCGGCCTTGCCGAGCGCGGCATAAACAACGAGATTATCCGGATCTTCGCCGACCGAGAGCACGTTTTCCAAGAGCCGCAGGAGCGCTTCCTGCCGCCAGCCCTTGGCGCGCAGCTCCGGCCCGCCGGGGATCGGAAATTTCGGATGGCGTGGATTGGCCTTGGGCATCTTGGGTTCCTCGTCTTTTGTCGCCGGCGCCTGAAGCACCTGTTCATTCACTTCGCTGGAATCGGTTCCACAAAGGCAAGCGCCGCATCGATAAGGCGCCGCCGCATGGCATCGTCGCCATAGACATCGGCATTGGCTCGCACCCAGCCATGCATGATCCGCTCGCCCGACAGCATCTGGATTATGCCGGGCAGGGCCAGCGCCCAGCCATCTTTGCCCTTGCCGAGACGGAGAAGCATGCCGTCATGGCGCGCGCAGCAGAGCAGGTTGCCATTGAGCATAAACGCCCAGCCGCCGAACATGGATTTCTCGCTCAGGCCCGGCCGGTCGCCGAGCTCATCGCGCATCAGTTCTTCGAGACCAGGGTCGCGCGCCATAGCTCAAGCCCTCGTCTCCAGCGCATAACGGGCTATCTCGATGCCCATCGCCTTTTCAACGGGCGGATAGACGGTCGGATCGAGCACGCTGGCCGAGAGCGGAATGATGTCCTTCGGCACATGCAGGATGAAGACATGCATGCCGCCCTTGAGCTGGCCGACGGAGAGCGGCACGCCCTCCTCGGAGAGCGTGGTGATGACGGCCGGGAAGGTCGCGACACGCGTGCCGTTGGCATCATCGACAGCCATATATTCGTTCATCACGTGCAGGGTGACAGCCTTGTCGCCGGCGCCGACCGTGATCGTACCGATGTCAAAGGCTTCCTTGGTATAGACGACATCCTTCTTGGTGATCGTACCCTCGGCCAGGATATGGCCGCCCGTCGTCTTGCAGATCGCGTCGATGATCGCCGATCCACCTCTCTTTTCGGCTTCGATGATTGCTTCGCCGAGCTTCAGTGCCATCGAGATGCCGCCAAGCGCAGCATTCTTGCGCACATAGGAAGCACGCAACGGATTGCGGCAGCTGGCGATGAAGCCGCCGGACTGGTCCGCGGCTGCCCGCAGCACCGGCGAGATCTTCGCCGTTGCGCCTTTGACGACCAGCTCGATGTAGCGGTTTTCAGCGCGGTTGCCGCCAACGGCGGTCTGGATCATCTGCTCCGGCGAACCCGCCATGCCGATCGAGCCCATATCGCCGGTCGGATGGGCGCGGATATCGCCGACCGCGTCGACGACCTTGGTTCCGAGAATGGCGGAAGGCAGCCAGCCGTTCAGCGTCGAGGATTTGCCGTTCTGGCCGATGATCAGGCCGGACAGTTTCTCGCCAAGGGCCTCCTGCAGAAGCTGAACGGATTTCACGTAATCGATGCCCTGCATCTCCCAGGGCGTGGTGGAGGCCGGCGCGCCGATTGCCGCTGCCGTGGCGATCCAGTCACTGTCGCCGAGTTCTTCGACGGAGACGAGCTCAGGTTTGCCGACATTGACGGCAGCATAACCGAGCATGCGGCCGTGATCGGCCCAGCCGCCGCCACCGGCAGCGTAGACGGAACCGCCTTTGACGGCGGCTTCCACATCCTTCTCAACCAGTATGCGTCCCATCGCCCATCTCCTTGATCACGTTCTGGTCCATCTCAAGCACCGCTTCAAAAAGTACGGCGGCGCCGAGCGCTATGTCGTCATTTTCAGCCCATTCATCCGGCGAGTGGCTGCGGCCTTCCTTGCAGGGCACGAAGATCATCGCAGCCGGTGCGACACGCGCGATCCAGGCTGTGTCGTGGCCGGCCCCGGAAGCCATGCGCCGGTGTTTGGCGCCAACCGTCTCGCAGGCCCGCTCCAGCTTGGAGAGCAGGCCCTTGTCGCTCGGTGTCGGAAGATTGTCGGAAATGCGGTTTGGCGGCGCGATTGTCACGCCAAAGGCGAAGGCGAGCCTTTCGGCGTGGCCGGTGAGCCAATGGCAGAAGGCCTCCATGTCGTCGCGGATTTCGGCACGCCCGTCGACCAGCAGAACGACACGCGACGGCACGACATTGGCGGCATTCGGCTCGATCCGGAACTCGCCGACGGTGGCCGCAAAATGGCCTGGCGTCTTGGCAAGCTCGCTTGCCGCATTGCGGATATCGATCACGAGCTGCGCAGCAGCGACCAGCGCATCGGCACGCGAATCCATCGGGGTCGTGCCGGCATGGTCGGCCCGGCCTTCCACGGTGATTTCGATGCGGGTGATGCCCGAAATTGCTGTGACGATACCGATATCCTTGCGCTCGTTTTCAAGCACCGGGCCCTGCTCGATATGCAGTTCCAGAAAGCCGGCGATATCGGGTTTGTTCTCATGGGTCAGGACGCCGGGCGATCCCCCGACCTCGGCAATAGCTTCGGCAAGGTCCCGACCATCGACGCTGCGAGACAGCCACGCCTGCGGCAATTGCCCGGTCATGCCGCGGCTGCCAACGCAGGAAACGCCGAAGATGCTCACTTCCTCAGCCAGGAAGTCGACGATTTCCAGATCATGGTCGAGGTGGATTTCCCGTTCCCGCAGCGACCGCGCAACTTCAAGTGCTGCGGCAACACCGGCAATGCCGTCGAAGCGACCGCCGTCAGGCACCGTATCGGAATGCGAACCGAGCATGATGATGCCGGATCCCGGTTTTAAGCCTTCCCGCCGACCAATCAGATTGCCCGACGCATCGATACGGGTTTCCAGGCCGATCGCACGCATACGCGCCTCAAGATAGGCGCGACCTTCGAGAAAGAGCGGCGAAAAAGCCCGCCGCGTCCAGGGACGATCGGGTTCGGTGATGGCGGAAAGAGCCTCAATATCAGCAGAGATCCGGCCAGGATTGACGGGCAGGTTGCGGCTCATGCGAGCACCTGGCGTGGCAGCGGGCGCACGAAGCGGCCGGAACCGGGTTCGGCCATAACCTTCGCTCCTTCGGTGATTTTCTGTCCGCGCAGCCAGGTGGCTGAAACCGTCCATGGCAGGCGGATACCATTATAGGGGCTCCAGCCGACGACATTGTTGCCGCTCGCAGAAGCGTCATAAACCCTCTCGTTGGGTTCGAGCACGACGATGTCGGCATCCTTGCCTGGCATCAGCGCGCCCTTGATGTGGTCCAAACGGAAATGTTTTGCCGGATTTTCGGCCATCAGCTTTGCCGCCCAGGTCAGGGGAATGCCACGCTCCAGCGCGCCCTTGACGAAGAGCGGCACCATCACCTCCAGGCCTGGAACGCCGGATGCATTCGCCAGCATGTCGGGATTGGTCTTGCGGTTCTCCGACCAGCTCACGTGATCGGTCGACACCAACCAGACATTGCCTTCGGCGACCTTGCGCCACAGCGTTTCGACTTCGGCGCGCGGACGTACCGGCGGATTGATCTTCGCCTTGCCGCCGAGCCGCTGCACATCATTTTCCTCATCGAGCGTGAGGTAGTGGATGCAGCATTCCACAGTCGCCTCGAAGCCATCGCGGCGGTAGGCGCGGGCGATATCATAGCCGCGTCCGAGCGAGCAATGCACGACATGGGAGGGACAGCCGCTATTGGCGCCGGTCTCGAAGATCGTATGCATGGCAAGCAGTTCAGTGATCGGCGGGCGCGACAGGCCATGAGCGCGCCAGTCGGCAATGCCGCTTGCCTTCACCTGCTCCATGTAGGTGCGAACCGCTTCGTCATCCTCGTTATGCACGCCCGCCGTCAGCCCGGTCGGGGCAATCGCCGCAAAGCAGGCGTCGAGCAGCGCAGGCGGGATGCGTGGGAAGCGTTTGGGATCCGTGCCGAAAGTGGAGAATTTGAAGGCGGCGACGCCCGCCTGCACCATTTCGGCGATGCGCGCAGGACCTTCCTCAGGATCGATTGTGCCGTAGAGCGCAAAGTCCACACGTGCCTGCGGGCCGGCGTGATCAAGCTTCTTCTTTACCGCTTCGGCCGAGCAGACGAGATTGCCTTCGTCATAAGGCATATCGACGATAGTGGTCACACCGCCGGCCGCCGCCGAGCGCGTCGACCAGATGAAGTCCTCCTGATCCTTCTGCGACAGCGAATGAACCTGGGCGTCGATAGCGCCCGGCAAGATCAGCGCCTTGCCGAGAAGATGCCGTTCCCTGGCCGCCGGCGGCACGCCGAGGCCGACTTCTGCGATCTTCCCGTCACGAACGGCGACATAACCGCTTTCGAGAATGCGCTCCGGTAGCACCACCGTGCCCTGCAGAACGAGATCGAAATCCATGCCGCGTCTCCCTCGATAGGTCGCAATTCAGATGATGGCCGGTTCCTGCGTCAGCCGCTCCTCGATGCGCTCGAGTGAACCAAGCGCAAAGAAATCGTCGAAGGAAGCGATCGGCACTTGCTCGATCAGCTTCGAAATGAATTCATCCGAGCCGAGTTCTTCCTCGATCGCCTCGACCTCGGCCGAGAGCGGCCGATCGACCGTATAGAAGGCTGCGTGTTTGCGCACGACCCCATAGAGCATGCCCGCAACACCCTTCGGCGTATCGCCGATAATATCGATCGCCTGTGCCGAAAGCAGGGCTTCCAGAGCGGCGAGACGTCTCAGCGCCCGCATCTGCCGGTCGAAACGCTCGATGACGAGCGGCAGGAAAGCTGCCTCGTCTTCAAGGCCGGCTGCAACGACGAGCGACTGCGCCGAAACCGGATTCGACATGGAGAGTACGCGCGAGAAGATTTCCCCCGCAAGCTTGATGATCGGTCCAAAACCGGTGGCAATGCGGCCGGGAGGTACGAGATTGACCGGCAGGCCGCGCCGCTGGCCGTTGCCGAGCAGAACGCAACGGTTGAAGGCATTGCGCGCCGCATGTGCCATGCAGAGTGCGGCCGATTCCAGGAGGATCGTCACGTCGAGCGGCAGGGAACCGCCCGATGTCATCACCCGTCCTTCCACGACGACGGGATTGTCGTCGGAGCGGCCGGTGGCGGCAAGGATCTTATGGCCGGTCGAAAGCAGGTTCTCGATAACCGCACCGAAGACCTGGGCGATCATGCGGAGACTGAGCGCGTCCTGCACGTGGGTGGCGACCGGCCATTCCCATTCGTCCGAGGCATTGCAAAGCCAGGCGCCGATCAGCGCTTCCCGTGCCGTGCCGACATGGCGCACGGCCCGCCAGGGATCACGCGATGCGCCGAGCGCGCCTGACGCCATCATGCCGGTCGCAAGCAGGACGCGGATCGAGGCGGCGGCATTGCGCGTCGTCTCGGCGGCTGCAGCAAAACTGACGGCATTGACGCTGAGTGAGGCGAGGCTGTCGCGCGGCGCCATCTTCACCGGTTCCATGCCGGCTGCCTGGAAGGCTTCGGCGGCCTGCATGCGATTACCGCGATAAATCGCTTCGCCGACCCCGGTCAGCACAGCGCCGATCTGGCCCATCAGGCCGATATCGGCGCAGCCGATCGAGCCGGTGCGACGCACGACTGGAATGACGTCCGCCTTCAGCATCCGCATATAGGCATCGATGAGGTCAGGAGTGCAGCCGACCTGGCCGGTCAGCGCCGTATTGACGCGCATCGCCATGGCATTGCGCACGACATTGCAGGAAAAGGGCGTGCCGGTGCCGAAGTGATGGGCGCGTACGAGGCCAAGATTAAAGGCGTCGAGATCCTCGGGCGACCATTCGACATCCTTCATGGCGCCCACACCCGTGGTCGCGCCGTAGACCGGCATCCCGGTTGCAATGGCATCCTCCACGATCGTGCGCGCAATCTTCACACGCTGCATGCCGATCGCCGAAGCCGAAAGTGCTGCCTTGCCGGAGCCGATCCTCACCATCTCGGCAAAGCTCAGGGGCTGGCCGCTCAGTTCGATTCCGGGACGCTCGTGCTTCATATGCTCATCTCCATGGAGGCGAGACTAAGCGAGCCTCACGTCTGGCGGGATATCCCAAATGCCGAACACATCATGCATTTGTTGGTCCCGGTCAGCTCAGTACCCACGCAATATAGAGAAGTGTGAGCGCAATGATCCAGAGGGCCACTTTGGCGGAGCGGTTGTGGCGTGCTTCCGCCTTGCCGATGGCTTCGGCCGTCTGCTCGTCGAAGCGCAGGCCGTGCTCGCTCATATGCACAAGCTGGTGATGGAATTTCTCGGTCTGGGCGGCGATTTCGGGCGCAGCTTCGGCAAGCTTCACGGCTGCCTTCAGCCCGTCCTTGAGATCGGTGACGATGCGCTTCGGGCCGAGATTGTTCTTGATCCAGTCGCCGACCACTGGCTCGGAGGCCTTCCACATGTTGAAGCGCGGATTGAGCATGCGCGAGACGCCTTCGACGACGACCATCGTCTTCTGCAGCATGACGAGCTCGGGCCGCGTCTGCATGTCGAAGAGTTCGGTCACTTCGAAAAGCAGCGTCAGCAGCTTGCCCATGGAGATCGTCTCGGCCGGCTGTCCATGGATCGGCTCACCGATCGCCCGGATCGCCTGGGCAAAGCTCTCGACATTGTGATGGCCGGGCACGTAACCAGCCTCGAAGTGCACTTCCGCCACCCGGATATAGTCGCGGGTGATGAAGCCGTAGAGGATCTCGGCAAGGAAGCGGCGCTCCTTCTTCCCAAGACGCCCGACAATGCCCATGTCGACAGCGACGATCATGCCGTCGGGATCGACGAAGAGATTGCCCGGATGCATGTCGGCATGGAAGAAACCGTCGCGCAGCGTATGGCGCAGGAAAGACTGGATCAGCGTGTCGGCAAGCTGGTTGAGGTCGTGGCCGGCAGCCCGCAATCCCTCGACGTCAGACATCTTGACACCGTCGATCCATTCCATGGTGATGACGTCGCGGCCCGTTCGCTCCCAGTCCACCTTCGGCACACGGAAGCCTGGATCCTTCTCGGTATTCTCGGCAATCTCCGAAAGAGCGGCTGCCTCGAGACGCAGGTCCATCTCCACCTTGGTGGTTTGTTCCAGCGTCTTTGTGACTTCCACCGGTCGCAGGCGCCGGCTGCCCGGCATGAAGCGTTCCTGCATATGGGCGACGAGGTACATCGCCTCGATATCATGGGCAAACCGCGCCCGGACACCTGGCCGCACAACCTTCACGGCGACCTTCTTGCCTCCCTGCGGCGTATCGACCTCGGCCGGATGCACCTGCGCGATGGAGGCCGCAGCAATCGGATCGCCGAAACTTGCATAGAGGTCTGCGATCGGTCGCCCGAGCGAACCCTCGATATTGGCCTTGGCGGCAGCCGCCGGGAAAAAGGCCATGCGGTCCTGAAGCTGCGACAAGTCGTCGGCAAAATCGACGCCGACGACATCGGGACGCGTCGCGAGGAATTGGCCGATCTTCACATAGGATGGCCCGAGCCGTTCGACGGCTTTCGCCAGCCGGTCGCTGCGCTTTTGGGATTTGCTTCGATTGCGGGCGAAAATACCGACAAAGGACTTCGCCAGGCTGACGGACGGCGGCAGCCCCTCCGAAGGCAGCGCCGAAATGACGCCCTCGCGCACAAGAATCCAACCGACCCTGACGAGCCTGAAATATGCACCGAAAGCACTCATGCGGATCAGAGCTTCCAGCCGGAGTGCAGCGCTGCGATGCCGGCGGTATAATTGGTGTAGCTCACCCGGGAGAAGCCGGCCGTGCGGATCATCGCCGCGAAGTTCTCCTGGTTCGGAAACTTGCGGATCGACTCCACGAGATACTGGTAAGGCTCGGCATCGCCGGTGATTGCCTTGCCGAACTTGGGAATGGCATTGAACGACCATGCGTCATAGATCTTGTCGAGAACCGGCAGTTCCACTTCCGAAAATTCGAGCACGAGCAGGCGGCCGCCGCGCTTCAGCACCCGATAGGCTTCCGACAGCGCCACCTCGATCCTCGGTACATTGCGGATACCGAAGGCGATCGTATAGGCATCGAAGCTGTTTGCTTCGAAGGGAAGGTCCTCGGCATTGGCCTCCACGAAGGTGAGGTTCTCCGAAAGCCCCTTCTTTTCCGCCCTCTCGGCGCCGACGCCGAGCATGGAGCCATTGATGTCCAGCACGGTCGCATGTGCCTGGCGGTTGGAGGCTTCGACGATGCGGAAGGCGATGTCGCCCGTACCGCCGGCAACGTCGAGCACTTTGTAGCCCGGCTCCTTGCGCGGGTTCAGCGCCGCAATCATCGCATCCTTCCAGACGCGGTGCATGCCCATCGACATGACGTCGTTCATGATGTCGTAGCGCTTGGCAACCTTGTGGAAGACCTCGTTGACGAGACCCTGCTTCTCGCCGGTCGGCACCTCGCGGAAGCCGTAGGATGTTTCCATGCCGCCATCGGCGGAGATACGGCTGTCTGACATCAAGCTACTCCGTTCACATCAAGAATTCGGCGCGGCGACCATAGCGAAAACGTGGCTGCGGCGCTATCTGTGGGCCACGGTCCGCCCGCGGCACGTTGGCGCTATAGCGCACATCGCAGGCGGTTGAAACACGTTAGATATAGATGGGTTAAGATGCCGGAATTGCCAGAAGTCGAGACGGTGAAGCGCGGCCTGACGCCGGCGATGGAAGGCGCACGCATCGAAAGGCTGGAATTGCGTCGCGGTGACCTGCGCTTCCCTTTCCCGAAGGATTTCGAAAATCAGGTCTCAGGCCGCACGATCATCGGCCTTGGGCGGCGGGCCAAGTACCTGCTGATCGATCTCGACAGCGGCAAGACGATCATTTCCCATCTCGGCATGTCCGGCTCCTTTCGGATCGAGCAGGGTCCGGTCACCGGCACGCCCGGCGAATTTCATCATGAGCGCTCCAAGGACGAGAAGCACGATCACGCCGTCTTCCATCTGGAAGGCGAGGGTGGTCCGCGTCGCGTCATCTACAACGACCCGCGCCGCTTCGGCTTTATGGATATTGCCGATCGCTCCGAGCTCGACGCGAACCCCTTCCTGTTTGGCCTGGGGCCGGAGCCGACCGGCAATGAACTGTCGGCCGCCTATCTGGCCGAACGTTTCGCCGGCAAGGCCCAGCCGCTGAAGGGCGCACTGCTGGATCAAAAGACCATCGCCGGGCTCGGCAATATCTATGTTTGCGAGGCCCTGTGGCGGGCACATCTCTCGCCCGTGCGTGCAGCCGGCACGCTGGTGACGAAGACGGGCAAGCCGAAGGAGCCGCTGAACCTGCTTGTCAGTTCGATCCGCGATGTGATTGCCGATGCGATCGCTGCCGGCGGATCGTCACTGCGCGACCACATTCAGACGGATGGCTCGCTCGGTTACTTCCAGCATTCCTTTTCCGTCTATGATCGCGAAGGTCTTGCTTGCCGCACGCCGGGCTGTGGCGGTACGGTCTCGCGCATCGTGCAGGCTGGCCGTTCCACCTTCTATTGTGCCACCTGCCAAAAATAGGAGCGCGCGATGGCCTATGAAACCCTGATCGTCGAAACCCGCGGCAATGTTGGTCTGATCACGCTGAACCGGCCGCAGGCGCTGAACGCCCTGAATTCGATAGTGCTCAAGGAATTGAAGCGCGCTTATGCGGCCTTTCACGCGGATGATGCCATCGGCGCGATCGTGCTGATCGGTTCCGAGCGCGCCTTTGCCGCCGGCGCCGATATCAAGGAAATGCAGCCGCTCGATTTCGCCGAGGTCTATAAGAGCGATTTCATCAGCGGCTGGGATGAGATCGCCAAGGCCCGCAAGCCGATCATCGCTGCCGTCAGCGGTTTTGCACTCGGCGGCGGGTGCGAGCTTGCCATGCTTTGCGACTTCATCATCGCCTCGGAGACGGCGAAGTTCGGCCAGCCGGAGATCACGCTGGGGGTCATTCCGGGGATTGGTGGCTCGCAGCGCCTGACGCGAGCGGTCGGCAAGGCCAAGGCAATGGACCTTATCCTGACCGGTCGCATGATGGATGCGGCCGAAGCCGAGCGCTCGGGACTCGTTTCGCGTGTGGTGGCGCCTGAGCGGCTTCTAGACGAGACACTGGAGGCGGCCGCCAAGATCGCATCGCTGTCGCGTCCCTCGGTATTGATGGCTAAGGAGGCAGTCAGCCGCGCCTTCGAGACCACGCTGGAGGAAGGTCTGCGTTTCGAGCGCCGTCTCTTCCAGAGCCTCTTTGCGACCGAGGACCAGAAAGAGGGCATGGCTGCCTTCGTCGAGAAGCGCAAACCGGTCTTCAGGAACAGGTGAGCGGGCGGCGCTGGGAAAGGGGCTTTTCCTTGAAAATGCGCGTTGACGTCGCGCAGCTTTAGAGTTATATGCCCGCCCACGGTTCGGAAAGCCGCTCTGGTTTTCCGCTAATGCTCCCGTATTGCTGAATTGAGTGGCCGCAGGGCCAGCGCGGTAATGGCGGAGTTTTGTTCGAATTCTTGAGAGAGGCATCCATGGCCAATACAACCTCGGCGAAAAAGGCGACTCGCAAGATCGCTCGCCGTACCGCAACCAACAAGGCTCGCCGTTCGCGCGTTCGCACCTACGTTCGCCAGGTCGAAGAGGCGCTCGCGGCTGGTGATGCTGCCAAGGCAAAGGAAGCCTTCATTGTCGCTGAGCCAGAGCTGGCACGCGCCGCAAGCAAGGGCGTCCTTCACGCCAACACAGCATCCCGCAAGGTCTCGCGCCTTGCTGCTCGTGTGAAGGCTCTTTCGGCCTCTGCAAGCGCCTAAATATTTCATTAACGAATTGCTCGTTATGATTAGCCCGGTAATTTTACCGGGCTTTTTCGATTCAGCTGGCCGCCGCGGATATAGTTAATCCGGCGACGATTTCGTGTCAGAGGCATGACAGGAAAAATTGTTTTAAAACAATGGCTTACGCAAGGATCCTTTCAAGGCTTGCGACTCTGGTCACGCAGCCCGTGGCCCCAAATGAGTCAAGAAGATTTTTTCTTTTTTCTTTTTATACGTGTCCAAAATAGCCCAGCAGGGGAATCTCCTTGATTCAAAAGCGATTCTTTTTTGACGTTGGTGTGACGCCCTAAAGGCCCCGCCGGAGTCAATGGCCGCTTGTTAATTTTGCGTAAAATTCATCGTTGATCTTGCCTTTTGATCCTGCCTAAATGGCGTCCAGCAAAGGGCGCGGACATCACCTGCAGAAGTCAGTCCAAACTGCCAAGTCGGCGGGATGATGACACTGTGTCACTTGCAACGGAGCGCACAGCTTCCGTTTTCTCAACGCACTCGACGACATTGTGCCGTGACGTGGCTGTCACGGGACGGGGACGTTTTGTGCGCTTCGTGGCCACACGTTTTGCGCGAGGCCAGGAGAAGGGCAGGGGATAGAGTAACATTGCGTTCGGGCTGGCAGGCGAAAAACGAGGATCGGCTGCCATCCTGACATGGAGAATTCGTGACGGTTGTCGCATGAACGCGACCACCGCAGGGGCTCCGTGTCGGTCCTGGAAACAGGACAGTGTTTGTGTGAACCGGCAGGCGGATGGCTCATGAGGGTGCCGTCGGCTTTGTCAAAGCGGGGAATGATCGGGCGGCTGTTAGCAAATGACCGCCCGAGGAAATGAAAGGCGGCATTATGCAGATGAATTCGATTACGACGGGTGCACTGGATAACGGGGAAGCTGCACAGCAGTCTTTCGGTTCCATTCACCTGGGCGCGAAGGAAGAAAAGACGGATATGAAGCATGGCGTTCTCTTCGACCGCGTTAGCGCGCGTCTGAAGGCACAAGTCGGTCCTGACGTCTATGCAAGCTGGTTTGCACGGCTCAAGCTTCATTCGGTTTCCAAGAGCGTCGTTCGTCTTTCCGTTCCCACGACCTTTCTGAAGTCGTGGATCAACAACAGGTATCTCGATCTCATCACCGGTCTTTTCCAGGCCGAAGATTCCGAAATCCTGAAGGTCGAAATCCTTGTGCGCACGGCAACGCGCATCGGTACGAAGGCGCTGGACGATGCAGTCTCCGTCGAGACGGTCACCCAGCCCACCCAGCTTCGCCGCCCGGCATCTGCCCAGCCGGCGGGGCAGATCGTTCAGCAGGCTGTTTCGGCCGCCGCTGCGGCGCGCCCGGCAAATGTCGGTTCGCCGCTCTTTGGCTCGCCGCTGGATTCCCGCTTCACCTTCGACACTTTCGTCGAGGGGAGCTCCAACCGTGTGGCGCTCGCCGCCGCAAAGACCATCGCGGAAGCAGGTCAGGGCGCTGTGCGCTTCAACCCGCTCTTTGTCCACGCGACCGTCGGCCTCGGCAAGACGCATCTGCTGCAGGCGATCGCCAATGCCGCCGTGCAGAACCCGCGTGGCCTGCGCGTTGTCTATCTGACGGCCGAATACTTCATGTGGCGTTTTGCGACCGCAATCCGCGACAATGATGCACTGACGCTGAAGGATTCGCTGCGTGCCATCGATCTTCTCATCATCGACGACATGCAGTTCCTGCAGGGCAAGATGATCCAGCACGAGTTCTGCCACCTGCTGAACATGCTGCTCGACAGCGCCAAGCAGGTTGTCGTCGCCGGCGACCGGGCGCCGTGGGAGCTGGAATCGCTCGATCCACGCGTCCGCTCGCGTCTGCAGGGTGGTGTTGCCATCGAACTCGATGGTCCCGACTACGAGATGCGTCTCGAAATCCTGAATCGTCGTCTTGCGGTCGCCCGTCTGGAAGATCCGTCCTTGGAAATCCCGACCGATCTGCTGCAGCACGTCGCCCGCAACGTCACGGCAAGCGGCCGTGAGCTGGAAGGCGCCTTCAACCAGTTGATCTTCCGCCGCTCCTTCGAGCCGAACCTGTCGATCGAGCGCGTGGATGAGCTTCTGGCCCATCTCGTCGGTTCCGGTGAGCCGCGCCGTGTGCGTATCGAGGATATCCAGCGTATCGTCGCGCGTCACTACAACGTCTCGCGACAGGAATTGGTCTCGAACCGCCGCACGCGTGTCATCGTCAAGCCGCGCCAGATCGCCATGTATCTGGCGAAGACACTGACGCCGCGCTCCTTCCCGGAAATCGGCCGCCGATTCGGCGGACGCGATCACACGACGGTTTTGCACGCCGTTCGCAAGATCGAGGAACTGATCTCGGGAGACACGAAGCTTTCGCATGAGATCGAGCTTCTGAAGCGCCTCATCAACGAATAGGCGGTGGATTGCCATCGCCATCCGACAGCCGGGAGCGATCCCGGCTGTTTTCTTTTATAAGTATTTTATTCTATACAGCCTCCACGTGAGAAAAACGCGCCAGTGAAAAAGCCGGCGCTCGGGAGGATATCAATGAGTTTTCAGAAAATTGCCGTGGTCGGCCTCGGCAAGGTCGGACGGCTGGCAGCGACGCTGTTGCATGAGGGCGGCTTCGAGGTGATCGGCGTCGATGCGCACCTGCCTCAGGGCGATCTGCCGTTTAAATGCCGATCCGGCGATATCACCAGTACCTCCGTCATCGGCGAGTTGCTGTCGAGCGTCGAAGCGGTCCTGTCCTGCCTACCCTATCATCTGAATATAGAGCTGGCTCGGGCGGCTCATCTCGCCGGCATCCACTATTTTGATCTGACCGAGGATGTGCCGACCACCAATTTCATCATCGAGCTTTCCAAGACCGCTCGCGGCCTGATGGCGCCGCAATGCGGCCTGGCGCCCGGTTTCGTCGGCATCGTCGGCGCAAGCCTTGCCGATGGCTTCGACCGCTGCCGCTCGATCCGCATGCGTGTCGGCGCCCTGCCGCAGAACCCGACCGGGCTTCTGGGTTATGCTTTCAATTGGTCGCCGGAAGGTGTGGTCAATGAATATCTGAACGATTGCGAGGTCATCGAGGGCGGCGTACGCAAGCTCGTCTCGCCCATGGAGTGGCACGAGACGATCTATGTCGGCGGCGTCAAGCTGGAAGCCTTCACGACCTCGGGCGGGCTAGGCACCATGTGTGACACCATGCTCGGCAAGGTCGACAATCTCGACTACAAGACGATGCGTTATCCTGGCCACATGGAGCTGATGAATTTCTTCTTCCACGAGCTTCTGATGCGCGACAGGCGCCAGCTTGCCGGCGAGATCCTGACCAATGCAAAGCCGCCGGTCGATGACGACGTCGTCTACGTGCACGTCGCGGCCGAAGGCACAGTCAATGGCGGCCTGCGCCGCAAGGAGTTCGTGCGCGCCTATTACCCGATCGAGATTGCCGGCGCACGGCGCACGGCGATCGCCTGGACGACGTCGGCTTCTGTGGTTGCCGTCATCGAGATGGTCCGCGACGGCCTGCTGCCGGCCAACGGCTTCCTGCATCAGGAGCATATTCCGCTGGACATGTTCCTGAAGACCCCGACGGGCAGCCTGTTCAAAACAGGCACGACTCATCGGAACTAGCTGTGAGCTTCTGAAAGCAGCCAGCGCCGGAAGGCAGCGACCGCCGGTCGTTCCAGCGCTGTGCCTGGATAGACCAGATGGTAGGCAAGCCTGCTTGCGAGCCCCAGCGGAAACGGCGCCACGAGCAGGCCTTCGGCAAGCTCCTTCCCAATGAAGGAGCGTCGCATCAGCGCCACGCCGAAACCAGATTTCATCGCCTCGAAGGCGCCGTTGCCGTCGCTGAAGATCGGGCCGCGGGAGGCATCCACCCTAGTGGCGCCCGCTGCCGCCAGCCAGAGCTGCCAATCGCGGCGGTAGACGTCGTGGATGAGCTGATAACCCGCAAGCTGATCCGGGGAAGGATGGGCGCCGAGGGCCACCGCAATCGCCGGCGTGCAGACCGGCACCAGTTCATCATCCACCAGACGCTCGCTGATCAGCCCCTCGTAGCCGCCAAGTCCGTGGCGGATGGCGAGATCGATCCCGTCACGTTCGAAATCGAACATGCGATGGGAGGCACTGATGCGCACATCGATATCAGGATGCATGTCCTCGAACCGCTGAAGCCGTGGCAACAGCCAGTGCG